>DAIDAU010000481.1 GCA_027310465.1 Rhodocyclaceae bacterium | reverse complement strand
GCCGTCCATCGCCTGGAAAGCCAACGAACAGCATGCGTTCGGCGCGGCCTTGAACTTCGCGTATCAGCGGTTCGAGGCAAAGGGCCTGCAAAACTTCGATCCCGGATTTACCGTGAGTCCCGGTAGCGTCACGAACCGCGGCGTGGACAGTTCCACCGGCTGGGGTGTGCGTCTGGGTTGGACGGGACAAGTCACGCCGGATCTGACGCTGGGTGCGACGTGGTCATCCAAGATCAAGGCCGGAAAATTCGACAAGTACAAGGGACTCTTCGCGGATGGCGGCAGTTTCGATATTCCGGAGAATTTCGGCGTCGGGCTTGCCTACAAGGCGACGCCCGCGTTGACGCTGGCGGCCGATGCCGAACGGATCAAATACGGCAGCGTCAAGTCGATCAGCCTGCCGCTCGCGAATATCGGCAACGGCCTGGGCGCTTCCAACGGCGCCGGATTCGGATGGAACGACGTTTCCGTCTTCAAGATCGGGGCCAGTTACGTCTACGGCAAGGATTTGACCTTGCGCGTGGGGTACAACCACTCGGGGCAGCCGATCCCGTCAAGCCAGACGCTGTTCAATATCCTGGCCCCGGCGGTGTTGCAGGATCACGTGACGGCGGGCGCCACCTGGACGTTGGCCGGTGGCGGGGAACTGAGCGTCGCCTACACGCACGGCTTCAAGAAGACGGTAAGCGGTTCCGGATCGATTCCGGCCGGGTTCTTCGGCGGCGAGGCCAATATCCATCTGGAAGAGAACCTTCTGGGTGTCGCCTACGCCTGGAAACTCTAGCCTTCGTTCGACCGTGGCACTCGCCGAGTTCCTGCAGCCGCTTGCCGGCGGCTTCCTGATCGGAGGCGCGTCGGCAAGTCTGCTGTACTTCAATGGACGAATCGCTGGCATCAGCGGCATCTTGCGCCGCTTGTTCGGTTCCTCGGCGGTGCTTTTCGTGGAGCGCTTGCTATTTCTTCTTGGGTTGATTGCCGGCGCGGCGCTCTACGAAATCGATGCCGGGACGTTCCCCGTGCCGCGCGCTGACTTTCCGGCTGGGCTGCTCGCCGTCTCGGGGGTGCTCGTTGGCATCGGCACGTCCCTCGCCAACGGGTGCACAAGCGGACATGGCGTCTGTGGCCTGGCGCGATTCTCGATGCGGTCGCTGGTCGCCGTCGGAGTCTTCCTGAGCGTCGCCATCGCAACGACGTACATCGTTCGCCACGTTTTCGGGATACGTTGATGCGCTATCTGACGCAACTATTCTCCGGGCTGGTCTTCGGCGTCGGCTTGGCGCTGGCCGGAATGACCTCGCCGCAAAAGGTGCTCGCGTTCCTGGATGTTTCCGATCAATGGGATCCTTCACTGCTGTTCGTCCTCGGCGGCGCCGTCGTGGTCGCGGCCGTCGCGTTCCATTGGACTCTGAGGCGTGCTCGGCCGGTACTCGAACCGCAGTTCCATGCCGGCGCGGCCAGAAAGGGCGATGCCGGCCTGATCGCCGGATCAGCAGTTTTCGGCGTCGGGTGGGGCATCGGCGGCTACTGTCCGGGGCCGGCCGTCGCATTGCTTGCCGCTCCCTGGAATGCCGAGGCGCCTTTTCTGCTCGGCGGGCTTCTGGTCGGTATCGCGTCGCATGTCGTTTGGGAAAAGTTCCGTTCCGGTGAAACCTTGGGCAAGGAACCATGAGGACAGCGGCGCTGCCGCGAAGCCGGGCGATTGCGTCATGCCGCATTCATTTGCCCGGCCTGGCCGTTCAGGCATCCCGCTTCGCCAGTTCCCGGCGCAGGTGCTTCAACGCCGGCGTCACGATGGCGATGAAATAGGCTTCGCGCAGGCGGCGTTGGGCGGCGGCAGTGCGCAGGTAGCCTCGCGCACCCTGATGCAGCATGGCGGCGTTGGCGGCGCGCAGCGCCAGCTCGCCGCCGGCGAGGCGGATGCGCAGCACGTCGGTGAGCAGGCCCGGCAGTTCGCCGGCCGGCGGATTCGCGTCGAGCCGGGCGGCGAGGCGGAAGACCTCGGTTTCGGCGCCGACCAGGGCGGCATTCAATTCGTCCGCCTGATCGGTTTCGTAGGCGTTCACATGGGCGTGGCTCTTGGCGACGCTTTCCACCAGGCGCACGCAGTCGCGGATCACGCCGAGGCCGATGCCCAGTTGCGCGAGGAACATGCCGGGCTGGATGCGCGCGAGGTAGGCGGCCGAGGTGTCGGGATGGGCCAGCACTTCGCTGTCCGGAATGTACGCCTGGCGGAACTGGCAGGCCAGGGTGCGCGTGCCTTCCAGCGCGGTGAAGTGGGCGGCGTCCACCAGCTTGAAGCCTTCCTGGTTGCAGCGGACGATGAAGAACGCCAGGCGCCCGTCGCCGTCCACCGGGCAGCCCGTCACGAAGATGTGGTCGTCGCCGAGATTGGAAACCCAAGGCAGCGTGCCGCTCACCTCGTAGCCGCCGTCGACGCGGCGGGCGGTGAGCAGGAAACGTTCGATCGCGCAGTTGGACTTGCAGGTATTGGAAAGACCCGTGCCGCCCAGTTGCGAGCCGTCGGCCAGCGACGGCAGCCACTGTGCCTTGGCCGCGGCGTTGTCGGAGAGCTGGATGTAGCGGGCGCAGGCGGTCTGGCACCAGTGCATGAAAGCCGTGGCGCCGCAGGCTTCGCCGATCTGCGCCATCGCGGCGATGGCGTCGGCGAGGCCCTTGCCGCTGCCGCCGAATTCCGGGGCGACGACGCCGGCGAAGGCGCCGGCCTTGCCGACGGCGCGCAGGAAGGGTTCGGGATACCAGCCTTCGAGGTCGATGTCGTTGACGCGAGGAGCGAGTTGCTGGGCGATCAGGGAGGCGAGATCGGCGGTTTCGGCGAGCGTGGTCGTCATGGGGTTACTCCAGGATAAGAATCAGTTGCCGCTCCAGCGGTGGTGGGCCAGGCGGGCTGCCCAGTCGAGCAGGAAGCCCAGCAGGCCGATGAACAGCACGCAGGCCATCAGTTCGCCGTAGGCCATGCGGTCGCGGGTGTCGAGGATGAAATAGCCGAGGCCGGCATTGACGCCGAGCATCTCGGCCGGCACCAGCACTACCCAGATGAGGCCGATGGCCAGCCGTACGCCGGTGAGCAGGTGGCCGGCGATGGCCGGCACGGCGACGTGCCAGAGCCGTTCGCGGCGGCTGGCGCCGAGGCTGTCGGCCAGCGTGAGCCAGAGCGGATCGATGGCGCGGATGCCGGCGGCGACGTTGAGCACGATGGGCCAGATCGCGGCGAAGACGAGCAGGAAGACCACCGGCGCTTCGCCGACGCCCAGGGCCATCACGGCGATGGGCATCCACGACAGCGGCGAGATCATGCGCAGGAACTGGAAGGCGGTGGAGCTGGCGCGATCGAACGCCGCCCAGCTGCCGACCAGCAGGCCGAGCGGAATGCCGGCCAGCAGCGCGACGGCAAGCCCGTAGCCGACGCGCCGCAGGCTGGCCCCGGCGTGATGCCAGATGTCCGCGCCGCCGGCCAGTTCGAGCGCCGCCCGTGCCGTCGTTTCCGGTGCGAAACGCTGGGCCATCGCCGACTCGCGCCCGAGTCCATGCACCGCCAGCCACCACAGGGCGACCAGCAGTGCGAGGCCGAGCGCAGGCCAGACAAGGCGCTCGCGCAACCACGGCCGGATCGGGATGCGGGTTTCGCTCATCTCAGGCCACGAGGGTTTCCGTGCGGGTGAACTTTTCCGGCAGGCCGAAGGCCTTCAGCCCGCCCAGCGCCGCGATGGACTTCTTCACGAAGCGGTCGTCCACCAGATCGCGGGCGACGAAGGCCGGATCGAGGCTCGCGAGGAACTTGTTGTCGCCCTCGACCTGCGTGCCCTTCAGCAGCTTCACCAGTTGCTCGGTGTAGGAGGGGAAGGGATAGGGCTGGTACTCGATGCGTTCGTCCTTCCATTCGGGATGGCGGATGGCGCCTTCCCTGACGTACTGCGCCGTGCGCTCGGCGTTCGGCACCAGCACGCGCTCCAGCACCGCGGGCGGGAAGGGCGTGTATTTGCCCGGCGCGTCCTTGGAGAGAATCTGCGCGCCTTCCTTGCGGTTGTCCTTGAGCCAGTGCTGCGCATTGACGACGGCGTTGACCACCTTCTGCGACCATTCGGGGCGATCCTTCAAGTCGCGCTCGTGCATGGTGACGACGCAGCAGGCATGCTCGCGCCACACGTCGCCGGTGAAGCGCAGCACGCGGCCGATGCCGTTGGTTTCGGCGGCGGCGTTGAACGGCTCGGCGACGATGAAGCCGGCAATGGCGCCGTTGGCCAGCGCCGGCCCCATGTCGGGCGGCGCCATGATGGTCAGCGCGACCTCGTTTGGCTTCAGGCTGTCGACGCGCTTGGTGACCGCCGCGAGGCCGTTCTCGCGCAGCAGGTGTTGCAGCACCACGTTGTGGATCGAGTACCAGAAGGGCACGGCGACCTTCTTGCCGCCGAGATCCTTGATGCCCTGGATGCCGGGCGCGACGGTGAGCGCCGAGCCGGACATGTGGTTCCACGCCACCACCTTGGCCGGGAAGCCGCTGCCGTAGCGCGCCCACACGGTCATCGGCGAGAGCAGATGCACGACGTTGACCTGTCCGGACATGAAGGCCTCGACGATCTGCGCCCAGGAGCGGAAGAGCTTCGGCGCCTCGGCCTCCAGCCCCTGTTCCTCGAACAGCTTGCGGGCATGGGCGACGAGCAGCGGCGAAGCGTCGGTGATGGGCAGGTAGCCGATGCGCACCGGATCGTCGGGATTGGCGGCGCGCGCCAGCTTCGGCAGCGCGGCCGCGCCGGTGAGCAGCGCGGTCAGCCGCAGGAAATCGCGGCGCGAGAAGGGCAGGTCGTCAGTCGAGCGGGCGGGCAGTTTGTCCATGGCGTGTCCTCACAGGTCGGGAACCCAGGCATGGCCGTGGCTGGAAAGGGAATTCAGGATGTCTTCGCGCATCGCGTTCAGTTGCAGCGAACGATGCTGGCGCGGCGCCTTGCCGTCCGGTCGCCATTCGCCGACGATGCGCGCCGGCGTGCCGTCGCCGCAGCAGGCGAGCAGCAGCACGCGGTCGCCGATGCGCAGCGCCTCGTCGATGTCGTGGGTCACCAGCAGGGCTGCGCTCTGCTGCCGGTGGGCGAGTTCGACGAGCAGGTCCTGCATGGATTCGCGGGTGACGGCATCCAGCGATGAGAAGGGCTCGTCGAGGTAGATGATCTCCGGATCGCGGGCCAGGGCGCGGGCGAGCGCCGCGCGCTGCGCCATGCCGCCGGAAAGGGCCTGCGGTTTCTTTGTCGCATGCTCGGCAAGGCCGACCAGGGCGAGCACCCGGTCGATGCGGCTGCGTCTCGCCGCCTTGCTTTCCGCCGGACGGCCGGCGAAGCCGAGACCGAAACCGACGTTCTCGGCGACGGTGAGCCAGGGCAGCAAGGCCGGCGACTGGAAGACGACGCTGGAGCGCGCCGAATGCCTCGCCGCGTCTTCGGCGTCGACCGCGAGACTTCCGGCGGCCGGTTCCGCCAGCCCGGCGAGCAGACGCAACAGCGTCGACTTGCCGCAGCCGGAAGCGCCGATCAGGCAGACGATCTCGCGGCGCGCGATGCTCAGGTCGACGCCGGCGAACACCGGCGCCTTGCCGTAGGAAAACGCCAGCTGGCGGGCGGCCAGCAGAACGCTTTCTTCGCGCATGCTCATGCCTGCGTTTGCCAGCGGTAGGCCGCCAGTTCCGGGTTGAGTTCGGTGTCGGCGAGCACGTTGCTGAAGTTGCACAGCGTGGCGAGTGCGACGCCCAGGATCGCCTCGATCACCTGCTGTTCGCCGTAGCCGGCGGCTTTGAAGGCATCCAGTTCGTCCGCCGTTACGGCGCCCTTGCGGCGGATCACCGCACGGGTGAACGCGGCCAGCGCCTCGAGTTTCGCATCCGGCAACGGCGTCTGACGGCGCAGGGCTTCGACCAGTTCCTGCGGTAGGTTGCCCTGCTTGTAGGCGATGGCGGTGTGGCCGGCGACGCAGAAGCTGCAACCGTGATTCGTGGCCGCGGTGATCTGCACCACTTCACGCTCGGCCAGCGAGAAACTGGTGCGGCTGTTGATCTCGGTGACGGTCAGGTAGGTTTCGATGGCGCTGGGCGCATTGGCGAGCACGCCGAGCAGGTTGGGGACGAAGCCGTTCTTCGCCTTGGCTCTTTCCAGATAGGGGCGGCTGGCCTCCGGCGCGGATTCGATGCTTTGGACGGTGATGCGGGACATGGCGGGCTCCTCGTGATGACGGAATTGTCGGAGGACAGCGACGCGCGCTCAATGCGCGAACGTCGCCGTTTCTTGCTCGAAAATCTTCAGTTGAGACCCATGCGGCGCACGCTGCCCGGCAGGCGCCCGGTGACTTTCTTGAAAGCCCGCGAGAATGCGGCATCCGATTGGTAGCCGACTCTTTCGGCGGTGCGCGAGAGCGACACGCCGCGGCCGAGCAACTGGCCGGCCAGCGTCATGCGCAGGCTGGCGAGGAAATTCGCGGGCGAGGTGCCGGCTGCCTGCGCGAAGCGCTTGTGGAAGCTGGCGCGCGACATGTGGCTCACCGCCGCCATGCGCTCGATGGTCCAGTCGGTCGCCGGATCGTCGAGGATGGCGGTGAGCAAGGCGGCGAATTCCGGCCGCGCCAGCACCGACCACAGGCTCGATGCAATTTCGTGGCGCTGGCACAGGTGGCGAATGACGTAGAAGAACAGCAGATCGACGAGGCGGGCGATCAGCGGCGACGGTTCGGTCGCCGCCCGGCGCGCTTCGGCGAGGATCAGATCGAAGATCGGGCGGCTTTCCCGCAAGCCGTCGTCGTCGCGGGCAATGACCACGTAGTCGGGGAAGTGTCCGATGAAACGCTCGTGGAGCGGCGTGCGGAAAGCGAAGAAGCCGCAGGCCAGCGCGGTGCCTTCGGCATCTTCGCTGAACGGCTGCATCGGGCAGCGCGGCGCCTGCGCGGCCTCGGCCGCATCGGCATGGGGACTGAGCAGATGCGGAACGTCGCGCAGGAAGAACACCGCATCGCCGCGCCGCAGCGGCACGGAAGTTCCGCTTTCCGGCAAGTGCAGCCAGCAGTCGCCGTCCAGCACGACGTGGAAGCCGGCGTCCGCCAGGCCGCTGGTCGACGCCCGCCACGAACCGCAATAGCGGCCCAGGTGGAACAGCGTCGTCTTCAGCTCCAGGCTGTCGAGCAGCCAATGGATCAGGCGGTCATGGCAAGGAGGCACGGGAGGGCATGCGGCGAAATAGTCGGAGGACGATAGTAGGAAGAGGGCCCCTCCGCGGCAACGAAGTATTCGACATAACGTTATGCAAGACCGTCGATGGCATCCGGCGCAGATGACAGCGAGGATATGACAGGTCATATCCATATCCACATAACTTCGTTCCCCTGACTGGAGTGCGCAGATAACGTTGCGGGGCGCCTGTACGGGGCGCCCATTTCCTCAAGGAGAACGCAATGCCATTCAAGCGCCCCCTCGCTGCGTTGTTGCTTGCCCTGTCCGTGGCCGGCGCGCATGCGGAAATCATCCGCGTCGCCATCGGCACGCAGGACCCGACCATCAACACGGCGACCGGCGGACTGATCGTCCGCGAGCTCAAGCTGCTGGAAAAGTATCTGCCCAAGGATGGCAAGTACAAGGATGTCCAGTGGGACATCCAATGGAAAAGCTTCACCTCCGGGCCTCCGTTGACCAACGAACAGGTCGCCGGCAAGCTGGATATCGGCTCGATGGCCGATTTCCCCGCGATCCTGAACTACACGGCCCATCTGAAGGCCGGCAGGAAGACGCTCTTCATCGTCCCCTTGTCGGGCAGCACGCTCGGCAGCGGCAACGGCATCGTGGTTCCGATCAACTCGCCGGTGCACAGCCTGGCCGAACTCAAGGGCAAGCAGATTTCCGTGCCGTTCGGTTCCACGGCCCATAACCTGCTGCTGCGCGCCATCGCGGCGCAGGGCTGGGACCCGGAAAAGGACGTCAATCTGGTTTCCCAGGCGCCCGACGTCGCCGGCAGCGCCCTTCAGTCCAACAAGATCGACGCCCATGCCGATTTCGTGCCGTTCGCCGAGCTGTATCCCTATCGCGGCTTTGCCCGCAAGATCTACGACGGCGCACAGGCCAAGAACCCGACCTTCCACGGCACGCTGGTCGACGCCGAGTACGCCGCCAAGTATCCGGAAGTCGTCATTGCCTTCCTGCGTGCGGTTCTCGAAGCCGATCGCCTGGCGACCGAGGAACCGGAAAAGTACAGCGAGTTGATCGAGAAGGTGACGGGCATCGAGGCCGAGGTGAACTATCTGTTCCACGGCCCGCTCGGCATCCAGACCCGCGACACGACCTGGAAACCGGAATTCCGCGCCGCCACCAAGACCGCCGCGTCGACACTGAAGCTGCTCAAGCGCACCGATGCCGACGTCGATGTCGATGCCTTCATCGACGACTCGTTCATCCGCGCCGCCTACAAGCAGGCAGGCCTGGACTACGAGGCCAAGCTGAAGGACTACGGCCGTTCGCCCCTGAAGGCGAAGGATGCCAAGACCGGCGAGACGATCAAGAATCCCTATCAGGTTGCTCAGGTCTGGATTGCCGGCGAGCCGAAGGTGCGCCACTACGCTTCGCCCAACAACGCCCTGGCCGATGCCGCGGCCGCGGAGCGTTCAGGCAAGAAGGTGCGCGTCATCTATGGTCACGATCGCAACACCGGCATCAAGCTCTTCGCTCACCAGGCATGGTTCGTCCGCGACGCCAAGGGACTGCTCTCCGCTTTCCTGCTGAAGGACGACGCCGAAGCCTGGGCCAAGACCAAGGGCGGCAACGTGCTCGACTTCGCAGCCGCCAAGACGGCTGCCGCCGGCAAGTGACCGACTCGATTCTCTCCGCGACCGACACCCCGGCGCCCGCAAGCGCGCCGGAGCGTTCCGTCACGGCCATGATCGTCGACGGCTGGCGCGACCGGTCGCTGGGCCGCTGGCTCTGGCGGCTGACGGCCCTGGCCGTCTGCATCGCCTTGTGGCAGTTCGCCTCGATGCGGAAGCTCGACCTCGTGATCGTCACCTTCCGCAATGTGCCGGCGCCGACGGAGGTGGCCGCGGCGGCGTTGCGACTGTTCCAGTCGCCGAAACTCGTCTCGCACGTCGCCAACAGCCTGTTCCGCGTGTTCTCGGGGTTCGCCGTCGCCGTGGTGTCGGGCATTGCATTGGGGCTGCTGATCGGCCGCTTCCGCCGCGTGGAGGATTCGCTGCTGCCGCCGCTGGAAGTGCTGCGACCGATCCCCGGCGTGGCCTGGATTCCGCTCGCGATCCTGATGTTTCCATCTTCCGAATTGAGCATGATCTACATCACCTTCATCGGCGCGCTGTTTCCGATCCTGCTCAATACCATCCACGGCGTCGAAGGTGTCGACCGCCGCCTGATCGCCTCCTCGCGCAGCCTCGGCGCCGGCCGCTGGTCGATATTCGCCGAAGTGATTCTTCCCGGCGCCCTCCCGAGCATCGTCACGGGGCTGGCGATCGGCATGGGCACTTCCTGGTTCTGCCTGGTCACCGCCGAAATGATCGCCGGCCAGTACGGCATCGGCTACTACACCTGGGAGTCCTACACCTTGCAGAACTACGCCGACATCGTGGTCGGCATGCTGTTCATCGGCGCCTTCGGCATGGCCAGCAGCAGCCTGATCAAATGGATCGGCCGCTTGCTGATGCCCTGGTACCGCATCCAGGAGCGCCACGCATGACCGACCGCAACGACGCCGGCCGCATCGACCTGCGTGACATCTCGATCCATCTGCCGGGCAAGGTCCGTTTCGAAGCGCTGCGCCAGATCACGACGCGCATCGACGGCGGCGAATTCATCAGCATCATCGGCCCGTCCGGTTGCGGCAAATCCACCCTGCTCAACGCCGTCGCCGGCTATCTCGCGCCCAGCGGCGGCCAGCTGCGCGTCGATGGCGAGCCGGTCGACGGGCCCGGTCCGGATCGCGGCATGGTGTTCCAGCAGAACTCGCTGCTGCCTTGGCGGACGGCGCTGGATAACGTCGCCTTCGGCTTGAAGATGAGCGGCGTGCCGCGCGGCGAACGCCTCTCCCGCGCCGCCGAGTTTCTCGAGTTTGTCGGCCTCAAGGGATTCGAGGACCGCTACCCGGCCCAGCTTTCCGGCGGCATGCAGCAGCGCGTCGAGATCGCCCGCGTCCTCATCAACCATCCACGCGTCGTACTGATGGACGAACCTTTCGGCGCGCTCGACGCGCAGACTCGCGAGCGCATGCAGCAGCTTCTGCTCGACATCTGGGGGCGCCTGCGTCCTACGGTGTTGTTCGTGACGCACGACATCGACGAGGCCCTGATCCTCGCCGACCGGGTGCTGGTGATGACGCATCGCCCGGGACAGGTTCGCGAGGAGATCGTCGTCGATCTTCCGCGTCCGCGTCCCGAGGACATCATCGTCGCGCCGGAATTCATTGCGCTGAAGAAGCGCTGCCTTGCCCTCGTGCAGGACGAGGTGCGCAAATCGCTGATCGGCGGGCTGGAAGCGGCCCGCATCGAACTTCCCGTCGAAGCCTGACCGTCAATCCAATGCGCACGATTTCTCAAAGCCAAACTTGTCATGACAAGCAATAACCAGCACCTCGTCAGCGCCCAAGCGCCCAAGCCGCTTTACGCCCAGATCAAGGAGACGTTGCGGCGCCATATCGTCGACGGCACCTGGAAGGAACATGCGCGCATCCCTTCCGAACACGAGCTCATGGCCTCCTTCGGCGTCAGCCGTATCACGGTGCGCAAGGCCCTGAGCGACCTGACCCATGAAAAGCTGATATTCAAGGTGCCCGGCAAAGGGGCTTTCGTCGCCAAGCCGATGCCTTTCCAGGAACTGGCCCGTCTGCAAGGTCTCGGCGAAGCCATGTCCAGCCTCGGCTTTGCCACTCACAATCGGGTCGTCTCCATCAATACCGTGGCCGCCGATGCCGCGACGGCGGAAAAGCTGGGCGTGCCGCCGGGCAGCCCGTTCACCGAAATCAAGCGTGTGCGGCACGTCAATCGCGAACCGATCTCGCTCGACGTCACCTACGTGCGCCGCACGCTCGGCGAACGGCTGGCGCGGGAAGACCTAGCGACGCGCGACATCTTCGTCATCATCGAGAACGACTACGGCATTGCGCTGGGGCATGCCGATCTCACCCTCGACGCGATTGCGGCGAGCGCCGGCATCGCGGCACTGCTCCGCGTTCCCGTCGGGACGGCAATTCTTCGCATCGAGCGCCTGACCTGGAGCGCGGAAGGCGAGCCGCTGGATTTCGAATACCTCTATTGCCGCGGCGACGCTTTCCGCTTTCGCCTGCGGCTCGATCGCAACTAATCTCACAGGAAAGGTTCAGGCGATGGCAATTCAGCGCATCGATGTCGACATCCTCGTCGTCGGCGGCGGCACGGCAGGTCCGCTCGCCGCAATCAAGGCCAAGCAGAAGTCACCGGGTCTCCAGGTACTCCTGCTCGACAAGGCCAACGTCAAGCGTTCCGGCGCGATTGCCGAAGGCATGGACAGCGTCAACAACGCCATCGTGCCCGGCTACGCGACGCCGGAGCAGTATGTGAAGGAAATCACCATTGCCAACGACGGCATCGTAAACCAGGCGGCGATCAATGCCTACGCCGTGCGCAGCTGCGACATGATCCGCGAGCTCGATAGCTGGGGCGTCAAGTTCGAGAAGGACGCCACCGGCGAATATGCCGTGAAGAAGGTGCACCACCTGGGTTCCTACGTGCTGCCGATGCCGGAAGGCTACGACGTCAAGAAGATGATCTTCAAACAGCTGCGCAAGCTGGGCGTCAGGACCACCAACCGCCTGACGACGACGCGCCTGCTGGTGGGCAGCGACGGCCGCATCGCAGGCGCCATGGCCGTCGATTCGCGCAGCGGCGACTTCCATGTCATCCGCGCCAAGGCCGTGGTGCTGTGCACCGGCGCCGCAGGGCGCCTCGGGCTGCCGGCATCGGGCTACTTGTTCGGCACTTACGAGAATCCCACCAACGCCGGCGACGGCTACAGCATGGCCTACCACGCGGGCGCCGAACTTTCCGGCCTCGAATGCTTCCAGATCAATCCGCTCATCAAGGACTACAACGGCCCGGCCTGCGCCTACGTCACCGGCCCCTTCGGCGGCTACACGGTCAATGCCAAAGGCGAGCGCTTCATCAAGAGCGACTACTGGAGCGGCCAGATGATGCTGGAGTTCTGGCGCGAACTGGAGGGCGGCAACGGACCCGTGTTCCTCAAGCTCGACCATCTGGCCGACGAGACCGTGACGAAGATCGAGAACGTTCTGCACATCACGGAACGTCCGACGCGCGGGCGCTTCCATGCCGGGCGCGGCACCGACTACCGCCGCGATCTGGTGGAGATGCATATCTCGGAGATCGGCCTGTGCGGCGGCCACAGCGCCTCGGGCGTCTGGGTGGACGAGCATGCGCGTACCACCGTGCCCGGACTCTACGCCGCGGGCGATCTTTGCAACGTGGCGCACAACTACATGCTGGGCGCGATGGTTTACGGCGGACTGGCCGGCGAGGACGCGGTGGACTTCATCGCCGGCAAGGACTTCGCCGTTGTCGATGAGGCCCAGGTGGAGGCGGAGCGCCGGCGGGTGTTCGCCCCGCTCGAGCGCGCCGACGGCATTCCGCCGACCCAGGTTGAGTACAAGCTGCGCCGCATGGTGAACGACTACCTGCAGCCGCCCAAAGTCACGCGCAAGATGGAACTCGGCCTGCGGCGCTTTACCGAGATTCGCGCCGATCTGGAGCGCATCAAGGCGCGCAACCCGCATGAATTGATGCGCGCCATGGAGGTCCACGCCATCCTCGATTGCGCCGAGCTGGCGGCTGTCGCCTCGCTCTACCGCACCGAGAGCCGCTGGGGCCTCTACCACTATCGCACCGACTACCCGGAGCGCGACGACGCCCACTGGTTCGCCTTCGTCGAAATCCGGAAGGGCGCCGATGGCCGCCCCGAGTGCTTCAAACGGGAGGTGCCGCCTTATCTCTATCCCATCGAAGCCGGGGAGCGCGACGCCTACGACCGGCTGCGCGTCGAAACCCCGCTGGCCGCCTGAGGAGAACCGACATGCCCACCATCGAGAATCCCAGCGTCGTTTCCATCACCGTCGATACCGAGAAATGCATCGCCGAGAAGGGTTGCCGCGTCTGCATCGACGTCTGCCCCACCGACATCCTGATCCTCGATCTGGCGAACGGCAAAGTGCGCATGGCCTATGACGAGTGCTGGTACTGCCTGCCCTGCGAGCACGACTGCCCCACCCAGGCGCTCAAGGTCGAGATTCCTTACCTGTTGCGCTAGGAACGGCATGAGCGACCTCGCCCCGGAAGTGGCATCGCAGGCGGCGCGCCTGGCCGACCCCGATCCCGCCATCCGCCGCATCGCCTTGATCGAAGTTGCCGACCTGGCCTTCGAGCATCCCGCCGTGTTCGTCGCCGCGAGCCGTGACGAAGATGCCGGCGTGCGACTGGAGGCGGCGCGCGCGCTCGAAGGCGTGGCCGATCCTGCCGCCGTCGATGCGCTGGCGGACCTCTTGGCCGACAGCGACACGGAGGTCGCCGCCGCCGCAGCTCTTTCGCTGTCCGAACTGTTGGATTCGGCTGCCGGTCCGGTGCTGCTGCGCCGCCTCGAAACAGCGATGGGTGGCACGCGGGCGCCGCTGCTGGCGGCGCTGCGCAAGCTGAAGCTGGCCGCGGCGCTGGCACCGGCGCTGACGTGTCTCGATGATCCATTCGCCGCCGTTCGCCGCGAGGCAGTCGGGGTGCTTGGCTATCTGAAGGCGCCTGCCACTGTTCCGGCTTTGGCTGCGCTGGCGCAGACCGACCCCGATGCGTCGGTGCGGCGCGCGGGGGTGGCGGCGCTGTGCTTTGCCGAAGATCGCGCCATCCTGCCAGCCCTTGTCCAGGCGCTGTCCGACACCGACTGGCAAGTGCGCGAGGAGACTGCCGCCACGCTGGGGCGGCTTGCCTGGCCGCAGGCTGCGGAGGGTTTGATTGCCGCGCTTGCGGATACGTCTTGGGAGGTATGCCTGAAAGCGGCGAATGCACTGGGTAAGTTGCGCGACCCCGCCGCCATTGTTCCCCTCGCCGAAGCGCTGCATCATCGGGTCGCCAATCTGCGCAAGGAAGCGGCCTCTGCTCTCGGCGCTATCGGAGACGTGGCAGCCACAGACGCCTTACGCATCGCGCTGAACGATCCGGACGTGGATGTCGCCAAAACCGCGCGGCGCGCGCTGGAAAATCTGACCGGCCGGCAATGACGGAAGCCGCGGTCGCAGCAACAGGCGGCAGCGTTATTCCCCTGCCGAAGCGTCTTGGCGAAACGTTGCGCCGACGCCAGGACTGGGTGCGCCGGGTGCAGTGGATTTTCGTCGCCATTTACCTGGTGCTGCTGCTGGCCCCGGTAGTTTGGCCCGCGATCGGCGCAGATGGCGGCAGACGCCTGGCGCTCGTCGTCGAGTTGATATTCTGGGGAGTGTGGTGGCCCGGCGTTCTTTTGGCGACGCTGCTGTTCGGCCAAGTCTGGTGCGGCCTCTTGTGTCCTGACGGCACGGTGTCCGAATTCCTCAGCCGCCGCGGACGCGGCGGCAAGATACCGGCGGCCTTGCGCTGGTCGGGCTGGCCGGTTCTGCTGGTCATCTTTCTTTGGGCCGGCGAGCATGCCCTGGATGCCCATCGTTCACCGGTTGCGACACTGGGTTTCCTCGGGCTTGCCTCCCTTGCCGCTTGGGTCACCGGCTACCTGCTCTATCGGGGCAAGCGCGTCTGGTGCCGCTACCTGTGTCCGGTCGCCGGCGTCTTCTCGCTGTTGGCCCGCTGCGCCTTTCTCCATTTCCGCGTGGACCGGGACGCCTGGGACAGCACGCGTCCCTTGCCGGGCCAGGCCGTCGACTGCCCGCTGCTGCTCGACGTGCGGCGGCTGCGCGGCAACGAAAAGTGCAGCATGTGCGGCAGATGCAGCGGCCATCGCCAGGCGGTCGCTCTTTCCTTGCGCCCGCCCGGCAGCGAGATTGCTGCCATGACCGAAAAGGATGCCCGCTATCGGGACACCTTCGCCATTTGTTTCGTGCTGATCGGCCTCGGCTATGCGGTGTCCCACGGCGTACCCCTCGGCGGACTTCCACGAAGTGCGGCCGTGTTCCTGGCAGCCGGCGTGATCGGCGCATTGATAGCGATCCAACTGCTGGCGGCGGCCGGAGGCCGCCCCAGGCAGGCCGCTCTCCTCAGCCACGGATTGATTCCCCTTGCCGGTTGCGGCCTGCTCGCGGGTGCGTTGGATCAGACGGCGGATATCCTCGACCGCTTGCAATGGAGCGTCCAGGTTCCATCCGGGTTGTCACGGCTCGTCGTTGGGACCGGCATTGTCGGCTCCATGGCCGTCGGCAGGAAGCTCATCGGAACTATTGTCGCCGGAACGGCGAGACGCGCAGCGGCATTCTTGCTATTCGGCACGACGGTGGCCCTGCTGGTTGTCCTCTACTTCGGATGCTTGTGCTGAGTATTCTGGGTCGCGGCAAGCCGGTTGTGCATGCCTTACAAGTCCTTCCTGTCGGAGCGCGCCGCCGCCCAGTCGCCCAGCGACTGCACGATCTGCACCAGCACCACCAGCGCGATCACGGTGACGATCATCACGTGGGTCTGGTAGCGGTAGTAGCCGAAGCGGATCGCCAGGTCGCCGACGCCGCCGCCGCCGACGATGCCCGCCATGGCCGAATAGCCGACCAGGCTGATCAACGTCACCGTCAGGCCGCGCAGGAAGCCGGGCAGCGCCTCGGGGAACATCACCGTGGCGATGATGCGCAGCGGCGACGTGCCGAAGGCCTCGGCGGCTTCGATGATGCCGGCGTCGATTTCGCACAGCGAGGCTTCCACCAGGCGCGCATAGAAGGCGATGGCGGCGACCGAGAGCGGCACCGCTGCCGCGGTCGGGCCGATGGTGGTGCCGAGCACCCATTGCGTCAGCGGCAGCAGCAGCACCAGCAGGATGACGAAGGGGATCGAGCGCAGCACGTTCACGGTGAAGTTGCCGATGGCGTTGGCGGCGCGGTTGCGCCAGAACAGCTTGCGGCCGGTGACGTGCAGCAGGAAGCCGAGCGGCAGGCCGCCGGCGACGGCGCAGAAGCTGGAGATGCCGACCATCACGAAGGTTTCGCCGAAGGCGTGGGCGAGGTCGGTCAGCAGTTCGGCGGCTTGCGCCGCGAATTCGGGCGGCAAGCCCGCGAGCCATTGTTCAAGCATTCAGCACCTCCAGTCGCGCCGCGTGGGCGGCGATGTCCTGCATGGCCGCGGCGAGGCGCTCGGCGTAAGAGGCAGCGTCACCGGCCGAAGGGCTGTCGGTGAGCCGCAGCACGAGCAGGCCGATCGGCCGGTGGTCGATGTATTCGATCCTGCCGTGCAGCAGGCTGATGGCGACGCGGTGGCGGGCGGCGGCCTCGCAGAGGATGCCTTCCTCGGCCCGTTCGCCGAGAAACAACGCCTTGACCAGCGTGCCGTTGCGCTCGGCGGCATCGGCGGCGATGCGCGGCGGCAGGTCGAGATTGAAGGTGCGCTCGACGAGCTGCCGCGTGAAGGGCTCGCGCGGCGTGGCGAAGACGTCGTACACGCTGCCCTGTTCGACGACGCGACCGCCCTCCATCACGGCGACGCGCGTGCACACCTTCTTGATCACCGCCATCTCGTGCGAGATGAGCACGATGGTGATGCCGAGCCGGCGGTTGATCTCCTGCAGCAGCTCGAGGATGGCGGCCGAGGTTTCGAGGTCGAGCGCGGAGGTCGGTTCGTCGCACAGCAGTACCTCGGGATGGTTGGCCACGGCGCGGGCGATGCCGACGCGCTGCTTCTGGCCGCCGGAGAGCTGGGACGGATAGGCGTGCGCCTTGTCCTCCAGTCCGACCAGCCGCAGGATCTCGGGCACGTGCCGCCCGATCTCGGCGCGGCTCCTGCCGGCGACGCGCATGGCGTAGGCGGCGTTGTCGAACACCGTGCGCGTGTGCATCAGGTTGAAGTGCTGGAAGATCATGCCGATCTTCTGGCGCGCGCGGCGCAGCTCGCCGCCGGAAAGGCCGGTGATGTCGCGCCCGCCCACGATCACGCGGCCCTCGCGCGGGCGCTCGAGCAGGTTGATGGTGCGCAGCACGGTGCTCTTGCCGGCGCCGCTGGCGCCGACGATGCCGAACACCTCGCCCGGCGCGATCGACAGCGAAACGCCGTCGACGGCGCGGACGCGCTGCCCGCGTGCGTCGAA
>DAIDAU010000456.1 GCA_027310465.1 Rhodocyclaceae bacterium | reverse complement strand
GTCCAGGCCAGCATCTGCTCGTAGCCGGAAGCCGACAGCGCGCCTTTCTTCAGCGCGGCGGAGAGGATGCCGATGCCGAGCGGCTTGCCGAGGATCAGCCGGTCGCCGGCGCGCGCGCCGCTGTTGCGCTTGACGCGCGACGGCTGCACCACGCCCAGGCCCACCAGGCCGTAGACCGGCTCCAGCAGGTCGATCGAATGGCCGCCGGCGATCGGGATGCCGGCCTGCGCGCAGATCGATTCGCCGCCGGCGAGGATGTCGCGGATCACGCTCTCGGGCAGCTTCTCGAGCGGCATGCCGACCACCGCCAGCGCGAAGATCGGCTTGCCGCCCATGGCATAGACGTCGGAGAGCGCGTTGGTCGCGGCGATGCGGCCGAAGTCGCGCGGATCGTCGACGATGGGCGTGAAGAAGTCGGTGGTCGCGACGATGGCCTGCTCGTCGTTGAGGCGATACACGGCCGCGTCGTCGGACGTCTCGATGCCCACCAGCAAGTCGGTTGGCATGGTCTTCAGGGCGGACTCGGCGATGATGCGCGAAAGCACGGCCGGCGCGATCTTGCAGCCGCAGCCGCCGCCGTGAGAAAAGCGAGTGAGCTGAACTTTTTCCATATGCGAGCGCGCTTTCAGCGCAGACTAACCCGCGCAGCGGGTTACGTCGCAGCTAAAATCGTCAATTTCCTTTTCCATGAAAACGATGTCCGAACGACTGCCGAGAGGGGTGGCAACGGTAGCACAACTCGCGGAGTTCGATGCCATCATAGACGCGCGGTCTCCCGCCGAATATGCGGAGGATCACGTGCCCGGCGCCGTTTCCTGCCCGGTGCTCTCCGACGAGGAGCGTGCGCGCGTCGGCACGCTCTACAAGCAGGTCTCGCCCTTCGAGGCGCGCAAGGTCGGCGCCGTGCTGGTCGCCCGCAACGTCGCGCGCCATATCGAAGCCCACTTCCTCGACAAGCCGCGGGACTGGCGTCCGCTCGTCTACTGCTGGCGCGGCGGCCAGCGCAGCGGCGCCTTCGCGCACATCCTGCGCGAGGTCGGCTGGGATGCGCATCGGCTCGAGGGCGGCTACAAGTCGTGGCGGCGCAAGGTGCTCGACGACCTCGCGGTCCTGCCCGGCGGGCTGCGCTTCAGGATCGTCGCCGGCGCCACCGGCAGCGCCAAGAGCCGCGTGCTCGAGGCGCTCGCCGCCCAAGGCGCCCAGGTGCTCCACCTCGAAGCGCTGGCCGCCCACAAGGGCTCCGTGCTCGGCGACCTGCCCGACGCGCCGCAGCCCTCGCAGAAGGCGTTCGAAACGCGGCTGCACGAAGCGCTCGCCGGCTGCGACCCGCAGCGTCCGGTGTTCGCGGAAGCCGAGAGCCGCCGCATCGGCAGGCTGTTCTTGCCCGACGCCATGCTGGCGGCCATCCGCGCCGCCGAATGCGTGCGCATCGAAGCCACGCTGGATGCCCGCGTGGACTTCCTGCTGCGCGACTACGACTATTTCCTCGCCGACCCGGCGCAGCTCGCGGCCCGGCTCGAGCTGCTGCGCCCGCAGCAAGGCGGCGAAACCGTCGACCGCTGGCTGGCGCAGGCGGCCGCCGCGGACTTCCGCGGCCTCGTGACGGAATTGCTGGTGCGGCACTACGATCCGCACTACGAGCGCTCGAGCACGCGCAACTTCGCCGGCTACCTGCAGCCCGCGGCCTGTGCCACCGGCGACCTGTCGCCCGCCGGCATCGAGGATCTCGCTAGGCGGATTCTGGCAGGGTGAAGCCCATCCCGCGGCGCACGCAGATGCGCTGCACCACCGCGGGCCACGGCCGGCTCACCTCGCCCTGCTCGAACGCGACGACGGCGAAGCGCTTGCCCAGAAGCTCCAGCAGCTCGCCCGCGCGCAGCAGGTGCGCCGGATTGCTCGGCTTGCCGAACTTCTCGTTGCCGACCATGAAGGTCTCGTAGATCATGACGCCGCCCTCGCCCAAGGCGCGCGCCAGGTGCGGAATCAAGGGGCGATGCAGGTAGTTCGCGACTACAATGCCGTCGAAAACATAGCCATAGTAGGGCCACGGCCCACCTTCGAGATTCGCGCATCGCGCCGTGACGCCGGGGATGCCCTCGAGCCGCGCCAAGGCCTCGGCGTCGCGGTCGACGGCCTCGACCAGATACCCCTGCGACGCCAGGAAACGGGCATGGCGCCCGCCGCCGCAGGCGACGTCGAGCACCGCGCCGCCCGCCGGGATCAGCGCCGAAAAGCGCCTGACCCACGCGGAAGGCTCGTCGTTGCTGGGCAATGGGCTGGGCGGCTGCGGCGACGGGAGTTCCATTCCTGTATGATTTTAACGGGGAGTTTCCAAATCAGCAGATGAATTCACGGCACGACAATCCGGGTGGAGCGGCGCCGCGCCGCAGCCTGCTCGACGAGGTCACCGCGCACGAGGCGACGCTGGAGCGCCTCAAGAGCGTGGAGGACGCGTACGAGCGCTTCGTGCCGCGCCAGTTCCTGCAGCTGATGGGCTTCGAGGACATCCGCGAGGTGCGCCTGGGCGACCAGGTCGAGCAGTCGATGACCATCCTGTTCGCCGACATCCGCGACTTCACCAACCTCTCGGAATCGATCTCGCCGCAGGAAAACTTCAACTTCCTCAACTCCTACCTCTCGCAGATGCAGCCGGCCATCGCCGCCAATGGCGGGGTCATCGACAAGTACGTCGGCGACGCCATCCTGGCGCTGTTCCCGGCTTCGGCCGACGACGCGCTGCGCGGCGCCGTCTCCATCCTCAACCAGCTCGACATCTACAACGCCGGCCGCCATCGCGCCGGCTACGTGCCGATCCGCATCGGCATCGGCGTCAACTCGGGCACCGTCATGCTCGGCACCGTCGGCTCCGCCTCGCGCATGGACGTCACCGTCATCGGCGACGCCGTCAATCTTGCCGCGCGGCTGGAACGCATCACGCGCGAATGGGACGTCTCGCTGATCATCAGCGAGCATACGCTGCTCAGCCTCAACGATCCTGCGCCGTTCGGCATCCGCATGATCGACCGGCGCCAGGTGCGCGGCAAGCAGGAAATCCAGTCGATCTACGAGGTCTTCGACGCCGATCCGCCCAGCTTGCGCGCCGCCAAGCGCAAGTCGCGCACGCTGTTCGAGACGGCGCTGGCCTGCTTCCACCTCGGCTACGCCGCCGATTCGCGCGTCATGTTCGAGGAATGCCTGGCGCGGGCGCCCGACGACCGCCCGGCGCGCCTCTACTTCGAGCGCTGCGGCAGCATCGGCGCCCACGGCGGCAGCGACATCATCCGCCCCTGGGCCGATGAATACTGCACCGGCGTCGAGCGCATCGACGCCGAGCACTGCAGCCTGCTGGCCGCGGCCAACGCCCTGATCGAGAAGCTGCTCGCCAACCGCCGCGAGAACATCGGCGCCGCCATGGCGGCCCTCGGCGACGGGCTCGACGCGCACTTCGCCGCCGAGGAAGCCATCATGGACGAGGCCGGCTACCCGCTGCTGCTCGAGCACGCCCGCGAGCATCGCCGCCTGCGCCTGTCCTATCAGCAGTTCGCCGCGCGCGTCGGCAACGCTTCCGACGACTACCGCTATCTGGCCTTCGCCTGCCAGTGCATCGTAGCCGACTGGCTGATCGACCACGCCCAGAAATCGGACCGCGTCCTCGCGGCGTTCCTGCAGAGAAAGGCAGCGGCTACAACCTGACTTTCGGTTTACCGCAATTGGCCTTTGTCCGTCGATGGGAGTATTCTTGCTGCATTGCAGCATCGCTCGCCAAGAGGCCGGTATGGACTACGAACAACACTACCTCACGCCCCTCTTCGAACCCCGTTCGGTCGCCATCATCGGCGCCTCGGAAACCCCCGGTTCCATCGGCGCGACGCTCGCCCGCAACATGCTGGAGAACATCAACGGCGGCTACAAGGGCAAGGTCTTCTTCGTCAATCCCCGCCACGACAGCGTCTTCGGACTGCCGAGCTACGAGTCCGTCGAAAGCATCCCGCAGCGCCTCGATCTCGCCGTGATCTGCACCAAGGCGCAGACGGTGCCCGCCATCGTCGACGCCTGCGGCCGCGCCGGCTGCCGCAACGCCGTCATCATCGCCGGCGGCTTCAGCGAAGCCGGCCCACGCGGCGCCGCGCTCGAGCGCTCGACGCTGGAATCGGCGCGGCGCCACCGCATGCGCCTGCTGGGGCCGAACTGCCTGGGCATCATGCGCCCCTCGGCCGGCGTGAACCTCACCTTCGCGCACAACAACGCCGTCCCCGGCACCGTCGGGCTGATCTCCCAGTCCGGCGCGCTATGCACCGCCATCCTCGACTGGGCGCTGCCCTACAACGTCGGCTTCTCCACCGTCGTCTCGCTGGGCGCCGAGAGCGACGTCGATTTCGGCGAAGTGCTCGACTACATGGTGGCCGACCCGCGCACGGAAAACATCTTTCTCTACATCGAGGGCATCCGGAATTCTCGCCGCTTCATGAGCGCGCTGCGCGCCGCCGCGCGTTGCAAGCCGGTGCTGCTGATCAAGGTCGGCCGCCATCCGGCCGGCGAGCAGGCCGCCCTGTCGCACACCGGCGCGGTGGTCGGCGCCGACGACGTCTTCGACGCCGCGCTGCGCCGCGCCGGCGTGGTGCGTCTCGGCACCATCGCCCAGATGACCGCCGCGGCGCAGGCGCTGTTCTCGCACTTCCGGCCGCGCGGCAACCACCTCGCCATCATCACCAACGGCGGCGGTCCCGGCGTCATGGCGGCCGACCATGCCGAGGACATCGGCATCCCGCTGGCCAAGCTGTCGGCGCCGACCGTCCTCAAGCTCGGCGAAACGCTGCCGGCCACCTGGTCGAAGACCAACCCGATCGACATCGTCGGCGACGCCGACCCGGCGCGCTACGCGCTCGCGCTCGACGCCTGCCTCGAGGACGACGCCGTCGACGGCGTGCTGGTGATCCTCACGCCGCAGGCCATGACCGACCCGACGCAGGCCGCGCGCGCCGTCGCCGAGGCCGCGCGCAAGTCGGAGAAGCCGGTGGTCACCTGCTGGATGGGCGAGGAGCAGGTGCGCGAGGCGCGCATGCTGTTCCGCGGCGCCGGCATCCCGACCTTCCGCACGCCGGAGCCGGCCGTCGAGCTGTTCTCGCACATCTCCGCCTACTACCGCAACCAGAAGCTGCTGATGCAGACGCCGGCGTCGATCTCCGACCATATTGCACCGCGGCTCGAATCCGCCAGGCTGATCATCGAGACGGCGCTGGCCGAAGGCCGCAAGGCCCTCAACGAGATGGAGTCGAAGGCGCTGCTGGCGGCCTTCCGCATCCCCATCGCGCAGACCGTCATCGCGCGCTCGCCGTCGGAAGCGATGGTGCTGGCCGAGGAAATCGGCCTGCCGGTGGTGATGAAGATCGATTCGCCCAACATCACCCACAAGACCGACTCGGGCGGCGTGCGGCTGAACCTCTCCTCGCTCGCCGCCGTGCGCGACGCCTACCCCGAGATCATCGAGGAGGTGAAGAAGAACCGCCCCGACGCCATCATCCACGGCGTCGCCATCGAGCCGATGATCCAGAAGGCCAACGGCCGCGAGCTGATCGTCGGCATGATCCGCGACGAGATCTTCGGCCCGACCATCATCTTCGGCCCCGGCGGCGTCGGCATCGAAACTTCCGGCAAGGACCGCGCCGTGGCGCTGCCGCCGCTCAACCGCTTCCTGGTCGCCGACATGCTGGCCTCCACCCGCACCACGGCACGGCTGGGCGAATTCCGCAACATGCCGGCGGTCAGCATGGAAGCGCTCGAAGCCGTGCTGCTGCGCGTCTCGGAAATGGTCTGCGAGCTGCCGTGGATCCGCGAGATGGACATCAATCCGCTGATCGTCGACGAGAACGGCGCGGTCGCGGTCGATGCCCGCATCGCCATCGAGAACCTGCCGATCACGGCGGGCCGCTACGACCACATGGCGATCCACCCGTACCCGTCGCACCTCGCGACCGAGTACCAGACGCCGGACGGCATCGCGGTCACGATCCGGCCGATCCGGCCCGAGGACGCCGACATGGAGCAGGAGTTCGTCAAGCACCTGTCGCCGGAGACCAAGTACTACCGCTTCATGAACACCATCCGCGAACTGTCGCTGGCGCAGCTGACGCGCCTGACGCAGATCGACTACGACCGCGAAATGGCCTTCGTCGCCATCGCGCAAGTGGACGCCGGCGGCACCGAGGTCGGCGTGGTGCGCTACGCCACCAACCCGGACGGCGAGTCCTGCGAGTTCGCCATCGTCGTCGCCGACGGCTGGCAGGGCAAGGGGCTGGCGCGCCGGCTGATGGGCGTGCTGATCGACACCGCGCGCAGCCGCGGCCTCAAGTACATGAACGGCGACTTCCTCGCCGAGAACTCGCGCATGATCGCCTTCGTCACCAGCCTCGGCTTCGTCGTCTCGGCGCATCCCGACGATCCCGGCCTCAAGCGCGGCATGCTGCTGCTCAATTGATGGCGCGCTGTCCCTGGTGCGGCGACGATCCGCTTTACGTCGCCTATCACGACACCGAATGGGGCGTGCCGCTGCGCGACGACGCGCGGCTGTTCGAGTTCCTGATCCTCGAAGGCGCGCAGGCCGGCCTGTCGTGGATCACCATCCTGAGGAAGCGCGAGAACTACCGCCGCGCCTTCGCCGGCTTCGACGCGCAGCGCGTCGCGCGCTTCGGCGCCGCGGACGTCGCGCGCCTGATGGCCGACGCCGGCATCGTCAGGAACCGCCTGAAGATCGCAGGCGCCATCGCCAACGCGCGGGCCTTCCTCGCCGTGCAGGAGGAGTTCGGCTCCTTCGCCGACTACCAGTGGCGCTTCGTCGACGGCCGGCCGATCCGGAACGCCTGGCGCTCGCTCGCCGAGATCCCCGCCGCGACGCCGGTGTCCGACGCCTTGTCGAAGGACCTCAAGCGGCGCGGCTTCAAGTTCGTCGGCTCGACCATCTGCTACGCGCACATGCAGGCCGTCGGCCTGGTCAACGACCATCTCGTCGACTGTCCGCGCCACCGCGCGGTCGCCGCGCAACCCTAGTCAAGATAAGGTTGATATCGCCCGCGTTTGGGCGCATCGTAACTTCCCCGCGCGCGTTGCGAGTTCGCGCGGACGGCAGCCGATGGAGAAGCACGCTTCATCCCCTCTGAGCCTGGATGCGCCCGCGGCGAGTGCCGTGGCGGCAGTCAGCGACCGTTATCTGGCCGAGATACTGAAGATCGCCGAGGACGCGATCATTTCGGTAGACGCGACCTACGCCATCGTCCTCTTCAACCACGCCGCCGAACGCATCTTCGGCTTCCGCACCGAAGAAGCGCTCGGCCAGCCGCTCAACATCCTGCTGCCGCAGCGGCTGCACCAGCGCCATAGCGCGCATGTGCGCGAGTTCGCCGCCTCGCCGGAATCGGCGCGGCTGATACCGATGCGCGGCGAGATCCTCGGGCGGCGCAAGGACGGCACGGAGTTCCCGGCCGAGGCGTCGATCGCCAAGCTCACGACGCCGAACGGCATCATGCTCACGGTGATCCTGCGCGACATCAGCCAGCGCAAGGCCGCCCAACAGGCCTTGCAGAATGCCCACGACGACCTGGAAGTCCGCGTGGCA
>DAIDAU010000448.1 GCA_027310465.1 Rhodocyclaceae bacterium | reverse complement strand
AGCCACGGCAGCAGCGAATGGTTCTGGAACACCACGCCGCGCTCGGGGCCGGGGCCGGCGATCTCGCGATTGGCGCACAGCAGCGCGCCGATGGTCGGCAGCGTGAGCCCGGCGATCAGATTGAGCAGCGTCGATTTGCCGCAGCCCGAGTGGCCGATCAGCGAGACGAACTCGCCCTTCGCGATGGCAAGGTCGATGTCGCGCAGCGCGCAGAACTTGCCCTTCTTGGTGTCGAAGGTCATGCCGACCTTCTCGATCTTGACGAAGGCGTCCATGCTCAGCCCTCCGTGCGCAGGCGCCTGGCGAGCAGCAGCAGCGCCTGCTCGAGCATCAGGCCGACGATGCCGATGACGAAGATGGCGATGATGATGTGCTCGACCTTGAGGTTGTTCCACTCGTCCCAGACCCAGAAGCCGATGCCGACGCCGCCCGTCAGCATCTCGGCGGCGACGATCACCAGCCAGGCGGTGCCGATGGAGAGCCGGATGCCCGTCAGCATGTAGGGCAGCACGCTGGGGAAGAGGATGCGCGTGATGATCTTCCACTCGGAGAGGTCGAGCACGCGCGCCACGTTGAGGTAGTCCTGCGGCACGCGCATCACGCCCTGCGCGGTGTTCATGATCATCGGCCAGATCGAGCAGATGAAAATGGTCCAGGTGGCGGCCGGGTCGGCCTTCTTGAACACCAGCAGGCCGATCGGCAGCCAGGCGAGAGGGCTGACGGGGCGCAGCAGGCTGATGATGGGGTTGAGCATCGCCGCCAGCGTGCGGAAGCGCCCGAGCAGGAAGCCTGCGGGGATGCCGACCAGCGCTGCGAAACCGAAGCCGACGGCGACGCGCTGCAGCGATGAAAGGATGTTCCAGCCGATGCCCTGGTCGTTCGGCCCGTTGCTGTAGAACGGGTCGGCGAACAGCTTCGCCGCCGCCTGCCAGGTGGTCGCCGGCGTCGGGATGCTGCCGCCCTTCATCGTCGCCAGGCCCCAGATGCCGACCAGCAGCGCGAGGCCGGCGAGCGGCGGCAGCACGACGCCGAGCACGGCGCGCATCGCCGCGGCGTTCTGCTCGGTGCTGCTGGGCCCGGCCAAGTGCGACGCCGGCGGGCGATAGGCGACGGCCGGTGTTGCCGTCGCCGCAGTGCCGCCGGCTTCGACTGCCGGCAGCGAATCGAACGTGATTGCCGTCATGGCGCTCTCCTTTCGCATGAAAACCATCAAGCCTTGACCTTGAAGCCGTCGGCGTACTTCTTCGGCTCCTTGCCGTCCCATACCACGCCGTCGACGAGCTTCGAGCTGCGCATGTCGCTCTTGGGCACGCCGACCCCCGCCGCGGCCGCCGCCTGCTTGTAGACGTCGATGCGGTTGACCCGCTTGGCGACGGCGAGGTAGTCGGGGTGGTCCTTGAGCAGGCCCCAGCGCTTGTGCTGCGTCATGAACCACATGCCGTCCGAGAGGAAGGGGAAGGGCACGGCGCCGTCGTCGAAGAACTTCATCGCGTTCCTGTCGTCCCAGCTCTTGCCCAGCCCGTTGCTGTAGCGGCCGAGCATGCGCGCGACGATGACGTCGCTGTCGGTGTTCACGTAGGCCTTGCTGGCGATGGTCTCCGCCGTCTTGTGCTTGTTGGCGATCGAAGCGTCGATCCACTGGCCGGCCTCGATGATCGCCGCCGTCACGGCGCGCGCCGTGTTCGGGTGCTTCGCCACCCAGTCGGCCGTGGTGCCGAGCACCTTCTCGGGATGGTCAGTCCAGATGTCCTGGGTCGTCGTCGCCGTGAAGCCGATGTTGTCGACGATGGCGCGGTTGTTCCAGGGCTCGCCGACGCAGAAGCCGTCCATGTTGCCGACGCGCATGTTGGCGACCATCTGCGGCGGCGGCACGACGATGTTCTTGACGTCCCTGAACGGGTCGATGCCGTGCGCCGCGAGCCAGTAGTAGAGCCACATCGCATGGGTGCCGGTCGGGAAGGTCTGGGCGAACGTGTATTCGCGCTCCTTCTTTGCGACGAGCCTGGCGAGCGTCGCGCCGTCGGTGGCGCCCTTGTCCTTGAGCTGGTTCGAGAGCGAGATGGCCTGGCCGTTGTGGTTGAGCGTCATCAGCACGTTCATGTCCTTCTTCGGCCCGCCGATGCCGAGCTGCACGCCGTAGACGAGGCCGTAGAGCACATGGGCGGCGTCGAGCTCGCCGTTCACCAGCTTGTCGCGCACGCCGGCCCACGAGGCCTCCTTGCTCGGCACGATCTTCACGCCGTGCTTCTTGTCGAAACCCATCACCGAGGCCATGACGACGGAGGCGCAGTCGGTGAGCGGAATGAAGCCGATCCGGACTTCTTCCTTCTCGGGCTTGTCGGATCCGGCGGCCCAGGCGGCCGAGCGTACTCCGGGAGGCAGCGCGCTCATGAGCGCGGCACCGGCAGCGAGTTGCAGGCCATGGCGCAGGAAGTCGCGCTTGGACGTGTCGTTGGGTTCAGCGGCGCAGATGACCTCATTTTCCATCTCGATCTCCGAAGGCAAATAAAAAACGGCGTCGATCGCAAGCGGGTGCTTGCGATGACGCCGTTGTCCGATGGCCGAACCGCCGTTGGTTCGACTTGCCTTCAGTTCAGCAACCGGCGTGCCAATGGCGCGACGAAAAGAATTGCGGAGATAAAACAGCGCGTTGAGGAGTGATTCGGCGCGAACACGACGGCGGGCCGTCCCGGGTCCGCCGCACCGCGCAAGTGCGAAAAGCGGCGGCGGCGCCCCAATTTAGAGCAGCAGATCGGCCATGTCGACGAGATTCGCCGCCACCTTCGCGAGCGGCTGCGACTTCTCCATCGCGAGCTTGCGCAGCGTCGCGTAGGCGGCCTCCTCGTCGAGCTTGCGCGTCTTCATCAGGATGCCTTTCGCCTTCTCGATGATCTTGCGCTCGGAGAGCTTGCGGCTCGCCGCCGCCAACTCCTGCTTCAGCGCCTGGTGTTCCTCGAAACGCGCGACGGCGACGTCGACGACCGGCTTCAGGCGGTCGATGTCGAAGCCGTCGACGACGTAGGCGGCCACACCCGCCTGGATCGCGGAGCGGATCGTCTCGTTGTCGCCATCCTGCGAGAACATCACCACCGGCCGCGGCATCTCGCGGTTCATCACGCCCAGATGCTCGAGCGTGTCGCGCGAGGGCGATTCGGTTTCGATCAGGATGATGTCGGGCTTGATCTCCTCGATGCGCGCGATGAGTTCTAGCGCGGACGGCAGCACGGCCGCGACCTGGTGTCCGGCCTGGATGAGGCCCGCGCAAATATCCACTGCGCGATGCTGGGATTCGTCGATGACCAGGATGCGTGCCATGCCGCGACTTGAGCAATTTGCACGCCACTCGGCTGCGCGACGCTAGGCGGCTCCCGCTGTCGCCGGCGCTGTCGCCGGCGCTGTCGCGCCGTTCGCTGCGCGCGTCATCGGCAGACGGACGATGAAGGTCGAGCCCTTGCCCGGTTCGCTCTCGACCTCGATGTGTCCGCCGTGCTTTTCGACGATGCCGTAGGAAACCGACAGGCCCAGCCCCGTGCCCTTGCCGACGGGCTTGGTCGTGAAGAAGGGATCGAAGATCTTGTCGCGGATTTCCGGCGGTATGCCGCAGCCGGTGTCGGCCACGGAAATCACCGCCCATGCGCCCTCGCGGCGCGTCGTGAGCGTGATGTGGCCCTTTTGCGGAATCGCCTGCGCGGCATTGACGAGCAGGTTGAGGAAGACCTGGTTGATCTGCGAGGGCAGGCACTCCACGGGCGGCAGTTCGCCGTAGTCGCGCACGACCTCGGCCTTGTACTTGATCTCGTTCCACGCCACGTTGATCGTGCTTTCGAGGCCCGCATGCAGGTCGATGCTCTCCCACCGGCTCTCGCCGGCGCGCGAGAAGTCCCGCAAGTCCTGGACAATGCGGCGCACGCGCGTCGTGCCGTCGATGGACTCGGCAATCAGGCTGCCGATGTCTTCGCGCAGGAACTCGATGTCGCTGCGGCGCTTGGCCGCCTCGATGCGCGCCTGCAATTCCGGTTGGGCTGCGAGTTCCGGCTCGAGCGCGGCATATTCGTCGATCAGCGCCAGCAAGTCGTCGACGTATCTCTTCAGCGTGCCGAGGTTGGAGTTGAC
>DAIDAU010000434.1 GCA_027310465.1 Rhodocyclaceae bacterium | reverse complement strand
GCTACCGCCAGGTGGAGCAGCTGCGCGAGCTCATCGACGGCATGTTCGACGTCGGGGCCGACTACGAATATCTCGAGCGCCTCGTCGTCGCCGCGGAGAAGTCGGCGGCGCAGGCCGAGGGCATCAAGGACTCGCTGGCCGCGCAGCTGCGCGGCATCTTCGGCGAAATCGCGCAGCGGCAGGTCGAAGCCTCGGCGCGCCACAGCGAACAGCTGGCCGGCGAGATCGGCCGCCTGCTCGGCGAGCGCCTCGGCCAGCCGATCGCGAGCATCGCCGGCGTCGTCGCTTCGAGCGAGGCGCGCCAGGCGGATGCGACGCGCGAACTCGGCGAGCTGGTCGCGCAGATGCGCGCGACCGTGCTCGAGGCGCAACGGCAGTCGGGCGAGATGCTCGAAGCGACGCTGGCAAGGCTCTCCGACAAGGTCGCCGCCGCCGTGCTGCAGCTCGAGGACCAGGTGCGCTCGACCGCCGGCGTGCAGCAGGAGCAGGGCGAGCGCATCGCGCGCCAGGCCAACGACGTCGTCGGCGGCATGGCGGGCCAGATGGAGCGGCTGATCGTGCGCTCGATCGAGGCGAGCCAGGCGGTGCAGGCGGCGGTCGACAAGCTCTCGCAGCTCACCACCGACGCCGTGTCCGGCATGAACCGGGGCGCCGATACGCTGGCGGCCGCGGCCGGCGATTTCGCCAAGGCAGGCCAGGGCGTCGCGGGCGCGCTGAAGGCGGCCGAAGGCGCCACCGAGACGATCAATTTCGCCGCCAACGCCTTGTCGACCGCCGCCGGCGCCGCGCAGCGCGCGCTCGGTTCGCACGCGCAGGCCTACGAGGCTTTCGCCGCGCTGGTGGAGGACTTCAAGACGACCATCGACGCGGCCAAGCGCGATGCCGCAGTGAGCGCCGAACTCGTCGACCGCCTGCAGGCCGCCGGCGCGCAGCTCTCCTCGGCGCAGCGCAAGGCGGAGGAGTACCTGCGCAGCGTCAACGACGTGCTGGTGCAGGCGCACGAATCCTTCGCCGACGGCATCGAGCGCACGCTGCGCGAAAGCAACCGCCAGTTCCAGCTCGAGCTCTCGCAGGCGGTGAGCCTGCTCTCGGGCGCCATCCAGGATCTCGGCGACCTCGTCGAGACCCTGCCCGCGCGGCAGAAGGCGCCGTCGTGATCGGACTCAGGACGCTGCCGCGCCGGCGCGTGCAGGACCAGGCCGAGAAGCCGTTCTGGATCTCCTTCTCCGACCTGATGACGGCGCTGATGGTGCTGTTCCTCGTCGCCATGGCCGTGGCGCTGATGGCGGTGACGCAAGGCCTGCAGCGCGTCGAGGCGGAGAAGCTGGCGCGCGAGGAGGCGGTCAAGGCCTGCATGGCGGACGTCGCTCGGCTGGCGCGCAAGCCCGAGTTCCAGGGCATCCGCGTGCGCGACAACGCGATCGAATTCGGCGCGCTGGCCGAGTTCGAGAAGCGCGACTACGACCTCACGCCGGCGCGGCGCAGCTTCCTGCGCCGCTTCGTGCCGCAGCTGGTCGAAGTCGCGCGCGGCGGCCAATGCAGCCGGTGGCTCAAGCGGGTCGTCGTCGAAGGCTTTGCCAGCCAGGAAGGCTCGTATCTGTTCAACCTCAACCTGAGCCTGCAGCGCTCGCAGCGGCTGCTCTGCGTGCTGCTCGATCCGCACGCGGCGGACGCGCCTAGCGAGCAGGACCGGCGCGTCATCCGCAAGCTGTTCCTCGTCGGCGGCTCCTCGTTCAATGCCCTCAAGCAGAGCGCCGAGGAAAGCCGCCGCGTCGAGCTCAAGCTCGAGTTCCGCGAGCTCGGCGAAAAGCAGGAGACGCCGCCGGAGATTCCCTGGGACGAGGATCCGAAGTGCCCGCTCGACAGGTCCTGAGCGGCGCGCTCGATGCCCTGCGCACGCGGCTGGCCGGCGTGCTCGACGCCGATGCCGCACGCACTGCGATCTGGGGCGAGCCCGAGGCGATGGCGCGCGCGCTCGAGGAAGTGCGCCGCCGCCACGACAACGCCGCCGGCCGTCCGGTCGCCGCCGACAAGATCGCGCGCGCCGTCGCCGCCTTCCGCCGCGACTCCAAGGTGAGCGGCTACGTGCAGCTGCGCCATGCCTGTCTTGGCGCCGCATCGATCGACGGCGAGGGCCGCTGCCTGATCGCCGAAGCGCAGTTGCGCGAGCGCCTGTTCGATTTCGCCGAAAGCGTTCCCGGCGCGCGCCGCCAGCTCAAGTGCTTCCAGGCGCTGCTGCGCGGCTGGTGGTCGTTCCCGCGCTTCGCCGACGTCGCTCCCGATGCGGCCGCCGGCGCCGAGGCGCTGCGGCGCTGGCTGGCGCGCCGCCACGCCGAGCTGGGCGAAAGCCTTGCACGCCAGCCGCTGTGGTTCAAGCTGTTCGGCGAGCATGTCAACCTGCTCGGCGAAGCGCCGTGCGAACGCTACGGTCCGGCGCTGCTGCGCGGCGACGCCTCCGAACTGCAGGCCGTGATCGACGGCCTCGCCATCCCGAGCGACTCCTGGGTCAAGGAGGAAGCGGTGCTGGCACAGGCGCGGGCGGCAGCCCTGCTGGCCGACGCAGACTGGCTCGCCGTGCTGCCGCAGATGCTCGACATCGCCGCGGGCAAGGCCGGCGTCGCCGTGCCGCCGCGTCTCACGCAGCGCTGCGTCGCGCTCTACCTGGCGCGGCATGCGCGCTGCGAGAACGTCGAGCGCCACGAGGCGCTGCTTGACGCGGCGATCGCGCACATCGGCAACCCGTGGCAGCGCCGCGCGGTCTGGGACGCGCAGGTGCTGGAGCCCTCGGGTCGCCCGAGCGAGTTGGCGCGCGAGATGGTCAACGGCTGGCTGAAGGACTGGCTGATCGCGGAGTTCTTCCGCCTGCACGCCGAGGACGGCGACGATGCGCGCCGCGCCGCCTTCTGGCAGCGCTACGACCCCTTCATCATGTCGCTGTGGATCGGCCTGAGCGCGAAGGCGATGGAACGCCGCGCGGCAGCTTGCAAGACCTTCGTGCGCCGCGCCGCCGGCTGCTTGCTGCTCGTCGACGCGGCTGACGACGACGACAACGTGCTGCTGCTCCGGATCGACGATTGCCTCGCCGTCGAGTTCGGCCGCGCCGAACGCGGCCTGCACCTGTTTCGCTGGGACCGGCTGGAGAGCAAGCTGCTGCGCCGGCTCGGCTCGGCGCGCGACGCCAGGTACTTCAGCCTCAGCAGCCTGCTGGCAGCCGAGCCCGAAGCGCGGCTGATGCATCGCGACGACGCCGGCGCGTCGTGGCAGAGCCGCTTCGACGAGCGGCTGCGCCCGCTGCTCTGGCGCGGCCTGCCGAAGTAGCGGCTAGCTGCCGCTGGTCTTCAGCGCCTGCTCGATCTGCGCGGCGGGAATGAAGCCCGGCACGCGGTTGCCGTTGGCGAAGAAGATCGTCGGCGTGCCGTTGATCCTGAGCCTGCGGCCCAGCTCGGTCAGCTTCGCGATCGGCGCGTCGCACTTGGCGGCCGGCGGCTCGGTGCCGCTGAGCATCCAGTCGGTCCACGCCTTCGCCTTGTCCGGCGCGCACCAGATGCCCTTCGACTTCTCGACGGAATCGGGCGACAGGATCGGGAACAGGAAGGTGTAGATGGTCACGTCCGTCATGCCCTGCAGCTCCTTCGCGAGCTTCTTGCAGTAGCCGCAGTGCGGATCCTCGAAGGTGGCGAAGACGCGCCGGCCCGAGCCGCGCACCTGCTTCACGGCGAGATCGAACGGCAGGTCGGAGAAGTTGATCTGCGACAGCTTGTTCTTGCGCTCCTCGGTGAGATTGCGGTGCGACTTGGCCTCCATCACGTCGCCGAGCACGAAGTAGCTCGCCTTCCTGTCGGTGTAGAGAATCTCGCCGCCGACGACGACTTCGTAGAGGCCGAGGAAGCCCGCGTCGCGCACGCTATCGACCTTGCTGCCCTTGCCCAGCGCCGCCTCGACGGCTTTCTTGATGTCGGCATTGTCGCCGCCCTGCGCCTGCGCGGCAAGGACGCAAAAGGCGGCGAGAACGCCCAGCAGAAAACGTTTGCTCATGAAGTCTCCGGTAATGGTTGTCAGCCCATCGCGTAGCGGACGAGCGCGTCGCGCACGAAGGGAAGGCGGTTGGTCAGGTCGAGGCCGAAATTGCGCAGCAGGGACAGCGGCGGCGCGGGGTGCGCGAACAATTTCTGCAAACCGTCGGTGACCCATTGTAACGCCACCACCTCCTCCTTGCGGGCGCGCTCGTAGCGGCGCAGCCACCGCTCGTCGCCGCAGTCCACGTGCTCCGGACAGGCCGCGAGCACCTCGGCCAGCACGCGCGCGTCCTGGAAGCCGAGATTGATCCCATGACCGGAGAGGGGATGAATCGTGTGCGCGGCGTCGCCGATCAGCGCCAGCCGCGGCGCGACGACGCGCGGCGCGCGCATCAGCCGCAGCGGAAACGCCGCCGGCGGCGTCACCAGTTCGAGCGCGCCGAAGCGCTGCGCGCCGGCCGCCGCCACGCGCGCGCACAGCTGCGCGTGAGCGAGCGCCAGCAGCTGCTTCGCGTGGCCGGGCGCCGTCGCCCAGACGATCGACATCAGCTTGCCCGGCAAGGGCAGGTAGGCGAGCACGCCGTCTTCGCGGAACCACTGGCAGGCGATGTCCGCGGGCGGCAACTCGCAGGCGAAGTTGGCGACGACGCCATGCTGGTCGTAGGGATGGAACGTCACGTCGATGCCTGCCGCTTCGCGCGTCCAGGAATCGGAGCCGTCGGCAGCGACGATGAGCTTTGCCGCAAGCGCGCGGCCGTCGTCGAGCCGCAGCGTCGCATGTTCTGTGCCGATGGACAACGCCGTCGGCCGCGCCGGGCAGATCAGTGCGAGGTTCGCTTGGCGCTTCGCCGATTCGTAG
>DAIDAU010000429.1 GCA_027310465.1 Rhodocyclaceae bacterium | reverse complement strand
ATGCAGGTCGAGGGCACCGAACCCGTGGTTGAGCAGCACCCGCGAGGCCGCCAGTGCGAAGCCCTGCCGGCGGTGAGCCGCTTCGCCGATCAGCAAGTGGCCGAATTCGGCATGCCGGTTTCGGGCATCGATGCCGTCGAGGCCGACGATGCCGACCGGCACGGCGTCCTCCTCGCGGCAGATGACGAACAGCCGGCGCGACGGGTCCGTTTCGAGGCGGGCAAACCACGGTTCCTGGCCGGCGAAGGTCAGCGGCGCCTGCTCGAAGAATGCATGCCGACTGCCGTTGCGCCACTCGACCAGCAGGGCGAGGTCGTCGCGTGCGAGCGGGCGCAACCGGATGCCGGCAGCAACGAGCACGTCAGCTCCTGCCGAAGAACGACCGGATCGCGTCGATGATGCGGTCGGCGTCGGCGTCGCCCATATCCGGAAACAGCGGCAGCGTCAGGATCACGTCGGCCATCCGTTCGGCGGTCGGCAGCGACGGGCAGTTGCCGTAGCAGCGATACGTATGGATTGGCGTGTAATGCACGCCGGTGTTGATGCCATGCTCGCGCAGATGCATGCTCAATTCGTTGCGCTGCTGCGTCTTGATATGGAAGATGTGCCATGACGAACGAAAGACGTCGTCATCACGCACCGGCAGGCCGATGGCATCAAGGTCGGTCAGCCCGGCGAAATAGCGCTCGGCGAGCGCGCGGCGGCGGGCGTTCATCGTTTCGAGCCGGGCGAGCTGCACCAGGCCGATGCTGGCCATGATGTCGTTCATGTGGCACTTGAGTCCGATCTCCTCGACGCTGTACTGCCACCAGTACGATCTGTCGAGCGACGTGCGGTCCCAGGTACCCTTGTCGATGCCGAGCCAGCGCAGCTTCCGGGCACGCGCCGACCATTCCGGATCGTCGGTCGTCAGGCAGCCGCCGTCGCCCATCGCGAGGTTCTTGACGGCCTGGAAGCTGAACACGCCGATTTCGCCCAGCGAGCCGCAACGGCGGCCGCGATAGCTGGAACCGCAAGCATGCGCGGCGTCCTCGACCACCGGGATGTCGCCGGCGATGCGCCGCAGCGCCTCGATATCGACCGGCCGGCCGCCATAGTGGACGGCGATGATCGCCTTCGTGCGCGGCGTGATCTTGCGCGCCACATCCTCGAGGTCCAGATTCAGTGTCTGCGCATCGCAGTCGGCGAAGATCGGCGCTGCCAAGTTGTACGCGACGGCGTGCGCGGTAGACACGAACGTCATCGTCGGCACGATGACTTCGTCGCCATGGCCGATGTGCAGCAACTTCATCGCCAGATCGAGCGCGGCAGTCGCCGAATTGACGCCAATCGCATGGTCGGTGCCGACGTAGCGCGAGAACTCGCTTTCGAACTGTGCAGTCTTGGGGCCCAGGCCGATCCAGCCGGAACGCAGCACCTCGGCGACGGCGTCGATCTCTTCCTGACCCATCGACGGGCGAAACACCTCGATCATGAGTGCCCGCGGAAGCGGATCACTTGCCGCCCCACAGCTCGCGATTCTGCGTTGGCGCCTCCAGCCCCATGTGTCGCCAGATTGCTGCCGTCGCCACACGTCCGCGCGGCGTGCGCTGCAGGTAGCCCTGCTGGATCAGATAGGGTTCGAGCACGTCCTCGATGGTGTCGCGCGCTTCGCCGATCGCCGCGGCGAGGTTGTCGACGCCGACCGGCCCGCCGCCGAACTTCTCCAGCATCGCGCCGAGCAGCTTGCGGTCCATGGTGTCGAGGCCGAGGCTATCGACGTCGAGCATCGACAGCGCGGCGTCGGCGACCGCCTGGGTGATCTCGCCGGCGGCCTTGACCTCGGCGAAGTCGCGCACGCGCCGCAGCAGGCGGTTGGCGATGCGCGGCGTGCCGCGCGAGCGGCGCGCGATCTCGCCGGCGCCTTCGGCAACGACGCCGCAATTGAGCAGCTGCGCCGAGCGGCGGATGATCAGCGCCAGCTCGTCGGGGGTGTAGAACTCGAGGCGCGCGACGATGCCGAAGCGGTCGCGCAAGGGGTTCGTCAGCATGCCGGCGCGCGTGGTGGCGCCGACGAGCGTGAAGGGCGGCAGGTCGAGCTTCACCGAGCGCGCGGCCGGGCCTTCGCCGATCATGATGTCGATCTGGAAGTCCTCGAGCGCCGGGTAGAGGATTTCCTCGACCACCGGCGAGAGGCGGTGGATCTCGTCGATGAACAGCACGTCGTGCGGTTCGAGGTTGGTGAGGATCGCCGCGAGGTCGCCGGCGCGCTCGAGCACCGGGCCGGAGGTCTGGCGCAGGCCGACGCCCATCTCGTGGGCGATGATGTGCGCCAGCGTGGTCTTGCCCAGCCCCGGCGGGCCGAACAGCAGCACGTGGTCGAGCGCTTCCTTGCGCCGTCGCGCCGCCTCGATGAAGATTTCGAGTTGGCCGCGGATCTTCTGCTGGCCGACGTATTCGGCGAGCTTCTTCGGCCGCAGCGCGCGCTCGATGGCGTCTTCCTGCGGCGATTCCTTGGCACCCTCGATCAGGCGCTCGGCGAAGTTGTCCGTTTGTACGCTCATGAACCCGGCAGTTTATCCGAGGGCGGCGCCAGCCGGATGTAAAGAGTTTTTTCGACGGTCGCCACGACGGTGCCGGCGTCATCGACGATGTCGACGGGCCAGGTGGGCTCGTACTTCTCGCCGCCGGCCGTGGCGGCGAGCACCTCGGCGATCATCGCGTCGGTGAGCTCGAAGCGCGCGAACACGTTGCTGCGCCCCGGCGTCTTGAATTCGATGCGCGAGGCGCGGTCCCAGACGCGGTAGCCGCGCGGGAGATTGTGCAGCAGCATCAGCGCGTAGAACGGGTCGGTCATCGAGAACAGCGAGCCGCCGTACTGCGTGCCGAAGTAGTTGCGATTGAGCAGCCCGTGACGCAGGCGCACGATCACATGGCGATAGTCGGGCGCGATCTCCAGCACGTGGATGCCGGCCCCGACGAAGGGCGGCCACAGGTTCATGCCCAGGCGCAGCGCGCCCGGCGGAAAGCGCAGCTTGGCCAGCAGGCCCATCAGCTTTTCGACAGCGACTTCAGCGCCTGGCGGATGCCCTCGGAGACGGCCACCCCGGCGGGAAGCGCCTTCATCGCGCCGGCCGCTTCGCGCTCGTTGTAGCCGAGCGCCAGCAGCGCGTTGAGGATATCGCTGCCGGCATCGGGCGCGGCGACGGCAGCCGCCGAGACCAGCGCGGACTTCGGCAGCTTGTCCTTGAGCTCGAGCAGCAGCCGCTCGGCGGTCTTCTTGCCGATGCCGGGAATCTTCACCAGGCGGCCGGCTTCCTGCATTGCCACCGCCTGCGCGAGCTCGTTGACCGACAGGCCCGACAGGACGGCCAGGGCGGTGCGCGCGCCGATGCCGCTGATCTTCAGCAGCTGGCGGAAGGCACCGCGCTCGCCCTCGGAGAGGAAGCCGTAGAGCTGTTGCGCGTCCTCGCGCACCAGCAGGTGCGTGTGCAGCGAGACCTTCTCGCCGGTCGCGGGCAGGTTGTAGAAGGTGCTCATCGGCACGTCGACCTCGTAGCCGACGCCGTGCACGTCGACGGTGATCTGCGGCGGGTTCTTTTCGAGCAGGATGCCCGTCAGTCTTCCGATCATTGGGAGGCTCCGGTGGCGAGTATCTCCTCGGCGCGGCGCGCGAGGTTGTCGATGACGGCGGCTTGCGGGAAGGCCGCGTATTTTGCCGCGAAGGCCGCCGCGTTGGCGGCGAACGAGGGGTCGAACAGGACGTGGCGCAGCTTCTGCGGCAGGTCGTCGGCCGGCTTTTCCGGATCGCAGAGCAGCCCGGCGCCCATCTCCTCGACGCGTCGCGCCATCAGGTATTGCTCTAGATGGAAGGGCAGCAGCAGGACCGGCTTGCCGGCGAGCAGGAAACGCGTGGTCGTCGACAGGCTGGCGTAGGTGATCGCCACATCCGCCTGCGCGGCCGTCGCGTCGAGGTCGAGCGGCGCGCCGCTGAACGCCAGGTGGGGCGCGGCGAAGTGCGCCAGCGTCGCGGCCGGCGCGTCGGGAAAGAAGACGACGGTCGGCTGCCCGAGTTCCTTCAAGGCCGCGAGCGCCGCCTCGTGGTGCCGGCACTCCCTGCGCAGGTAGGCGAACAGGCGCTTGCCCGGCAGTTCGGGCCAGATCGGCTTGCCGCCGACTCCCGCGTCGGGGAGGTTGCCCCAGTAGCGCGCCGGCCCGCGCTCGGCGTAGTGATCGAGCTCCGGGAAGCCCAGCAGGGTGTCCTCGGCGACGTCGAAGAGTTCGCCCACGCCCTGCAGCGGAGCCTTGCCGAAACGGCCGAGCACGGCGTTGATCGAGGTCAGCGCCAAGTTGTCGATGGCGTGCAGGCGTTCCTGCGTCAAGGGATTCCACGGCCGCATGTTGGGCAGCGGATGCCGCCGCGGCGGCACGCAGAAGCCGCTGGAGAAAAGGACGACCGGCAGATCCAGCGTGCGCGCGGCGAGCAGCGCGCTCGGCGCATGGTCCGCCATCACCAGTTGCGCACCGGATAGGCGCAGCAGTTCGCGCCAAGCCACGACGAGCCCGAGCAGGCCGTCGGCGTTGGCGTAGCCGAAGCGCAGCAGAATGTCGGCGTAGGTGAGCGGTGGACCCTCGCGCGGCACTTCGGCATGGCGCGGCGCCTGCAGCCACGTGAAATTCTCCTTCGTCAGCAGCCGCGCCGTGGCGGCGACGTCGGCGACGATCCACGAGACATCGTGGCCGCGCTCGCGCAAGGCGCGCGCCATCGGCAGGAAGGCGCCGACGTGGCCGAGTCCGGCGCCGAACTCCCAGGCGTAGGCGATCTTCGCCATCAGACCAGCCGCCCGCCGCGCACGCGGAAGCCCGCCGTCGACAGCGCGCCGAGCTGCCCGCCGTGCGCGTGGCAGATCGCGCAGGCGAGCGCATCGGCGGCGTCGGGGGAGGGCTCGCCGGGCAGCTGCAGCAGGCGCATCACCATCGCCTGCACCTGGTCCTTGGCCGCCTTGCCGTGGCCGACGACGGCCTGCTTGACCTGCAGGGCCGTGTATTCGGCGACCGGAAGACTGGCGGTGACGAGCGCCGCGATAGCCGCGCCGCGCGCCTGGCCGAGCAGCAGCGTCGATTGCGGATTGACGTTGACGAATA
>DAIDAU010000415.1 GCA_027310465.1 Rhodocyclaceae bacterium | reverse complement strand
GCAGGGAACGCGAGGTAGAACTTGAACGGCTACGCAATGCACCAACCGCCGCAACCGCGACCTCACCGTCGCCGAAAGCGTCCGATCCGGCACTCCCGATTGATCCGGAGGAACGGCAGAGACGGAAGAAGCTTGCCGGTCGCGCTATAGCGGCCCTCAAGACAGGCCGGATCACCGAGGAGGATCCGGCATGAAGTGTCCGCACTGTGGCGAGTTCATCCCGATGGACCTGAGCCAGCCGCTCGTTCGCAGACCTGATCCAACCCCCGTTCGGTGGCCGTTGGCGAAGGAATTCATGTCCCTCGTCTGGATGCTCGACGGCAGCGTGCTGGACGCGACGTTGCTCTGCATGCTTGCCGAGGACTATGTCTTGAAACGTCGGTCCTCCTATCGGGATCTTGCCACCCGGAGCAACGGCGCGTTCGGACGAGCCGTCATTCAGCGCTCGCTGGAACGCCTCAAAGCTCATGTTGCCGACGGCCGCGTTGCGCGGCTCATCGATCCGGGCGACGACGAAGATGATCAAGTCCGAGTAGTGAATCTGACGCTTCTGCGGCGGCTCGTCACCGAGCAGTCCGACGAGTTCGATGCAATCTTCCTGTGGCTGCAGGAACTCGCGGATGACAACTTCCGCAATGCCTTGGTTCTTTTCCTACTCCTTCAAGCTGGCGCAGATCGCAAGCCCCAGAAGCTGACAGGCTGGAAGACGGTCAAGCTCAGCGGCGGTGTCTATGCGCACCCAGGGGAACTGATCCGCAGCCTGCGGAGCCTTGCTCCGGTCCATGGCGGGGGCTTGGTCCAACGCCCTGAGTACCGCTACTGGAGCATCGACTCTCGAATGATGAATGAATTACTGGCGCAGCGAGCACAGACCTGGCTCGCACGCGGCGCCACGCCCGACCCTTGGGAAGCCGGGCTTCAACTTGCGCTCGCCGAGGGGTCAAGCCCCGAGGCGGGTGCTGCATAGGTTCCACACCGAGGACAACTTTCGACACTGGAGAGCAAGCATGCCACCCAAGAGCAAAAAGCCCGCGTTTCTGACTTCGCCGAATTCGCCGTTTCCCGATGGCTACGACATCGACGGCGAGCGGGCTGCCTTGCAGCATCTGATCGATGCCGACACCCCTGATCCAGCGGACCCGCTTTTCCCGCGCTTCGTCGAGTACGAGGAACGCCTGCGGCAGTTGGAGGCCATTCAAGCCGCCAAGAAAGCCCAGACGCCGACCCTCGCGCAGCAAGTTTCCGGTATTGGCTCGCTCGAGTCCGAAGGCGACGATCAGATGACGCTGCACACCCGCGACGCCATGCGTCTGTTCGTCGGCCGCCCGGCCTGCGACGGCCAACGCGCGATCGCCGGCGGCCGTCGAGTCGCCGCGTCTCTGCGCCAGCTATGGGGTCTGTCGTCGAACGACAATCCCTACGCGGACTGGATGCTGGTCCAGTTCGATGAGAACGCCCGTGGCATGCGGACGGACCTGACCGCGACCGCGGAGCGGACGCTGTCGAGACTTGAGGACATGCGCCAGAAGGGCCTTTCCTACTCAGTCCTGAAGTCAGCTGCGCCAGTCAATGTCAGCCTGGGTTTCGTGAGCCCGTATGGCTACGCTGTGGCAACTGCCGTGGTCGAGTTCGATTGGCTTTCGCGGGTGGTCAAGAGCGCACAGCGCCGCGACGTGCTGTCCTCGGCGGAAGCACATGATCTGCTGTTCAACACCAAGCGCAAGTGCCGGAGCGTCTTCGAGCCGATCGTTCGTGCGGCAGGGCTGTTGATGCGCGATGAACTGCGGCCACTCACGCGCGCAGATTTCCTGTCGAGCGATGAGCTCGCGCTCAAGCGTGTCGCGGCTGTGCAAGCCCTGTTCGGCATGTGCCCCAAGGACGTGTTCGTGGGCGAGCGCGCGCCACGACATACCCGCCGCAGCGTCCGACTCAGCGATGCGGAACTGCGCCTGCTAGAGAGCGTGCCGTTCTCGGATGCGCATGCTGCTGCTGAAGTTGCTGCTGGGTTGATCGAATGAAACGCAGAGCTTGTCAGCCGCTCGTTGACACTAAGGCCTTTAAGGGTAAGGGGTCGGCCTGGCAGATGCTTCAGTGTGTCGGGGATGATCTTCGCGCGGTCTGGCGCGACATGGAGGCCTTGGCCCACGAATCCAGTGCGGATGCGCCGACGCAGGCGCCGGCTTACGTGCAGGTCCATCGCATTACCGGCCTGTCGAAGCAAGGCGCCGTCCGCGAACTGCGCTGGCGCCTGCGCCAACGCGACCACGACAGCCACGTCCTCTGGCCCCAGGTCGAGGCCCTGCTCGCCAACCAGGCGATCGCAGTCCGCCGCTACTACTGGCACCTGAACCAGCGAATGCTGGACCTCAACTGCATCGCCGGGACCCTGCGACAGGTTGCCCTGCGGCTGCTGGCGCGACTGTCCGACCGCGCCGATCCGAAAGGCGAGGATCAGCACTTTGCCGCCTGGATCAAGGGAGAACTCTCCCTGGCCGACTTCGATATGCGACAGCCCACCTTTCACACCGAGGACAAAGCGGAATGAAGCAGCTTGCCCTATTCCTCGCGGTCCTGGCTTGGCTTGCCATCCGCGCCCAGATCCTGCTCACGTACTGGAACGCCAATCCGCGGAAGCTTGTCCTGGTCGTGGCGATCCCTGCGTCAGTCCTGCTTGTTTGGTGGTTTGCATCGGAGGACTACCTCGGCGTTCTCGGAATTCCCGCCGTGCTGCTCGTGGCCGCCGATGGGCTGTTCAGCCTCAACCGGCTCGTTCGCATTCAGTACCGGCAAGCAATTGACCTGTTGAAGCAGCCCCACCAGTCCGACGAGGCATCGCAATGAAGCACAGCTACGTCACGCACGCGAACTGCGACCGGGAGCATTGCCCAGTCTGCCACGGAGGCCTCGCCGTATGCGCCGTCTGCGGCGCTGGCGAGGGCGAATTGACGACGGACTGCCCCGGCGTTCCGGTTCCTGTCGAGATCCGCGCGCAGGTCTATGCCGGCCAGGTCGACTACCGATTCGGGGGCTGGATTGTCCGCAGTGAGGACAGCCAGCCCCATCCCCTGACTCAGTTTTCCCACCACGAAGGAGTAATCGCATGAGCAACTGCCACATCCACAACTTTCCGGGCCGCATCGCTAAGGCCCCGGTGCTCACCCACGGCGCCGACAACGTCGCCGTCTGCAAATTCACGCTGATGCGCAACGACTACGCCGGCAAAGACGACGCCGGCAAGGCCAAGGAGAAGGTGCTGTCGATCCAATGCACGGCCTTCCGCTCCCAGGCCGAAGCCATCGCCAAGCACTGTCACAAGGGCGATCAGTTGATCGTCGATCTCCGGATCGAGAACAACAACTGGAAGGACAAGGAAGGCGTCGACCACTACGACTACAACTTCATCGTCGATGACTTCGAGTTCGGCGCGCCGGGTGAAGAGAAGCGCGCCCTTCTCGCCAAGCGCGAGCCCACCACGGCCTAAACCCTTCCTGGCTGGAGATTGCCACCATGTCGAAGATCCTGATCATCGCCGAGAAGCCGTCCGTTGCCCACGACATTGCCGCGGCGCTGGGGGGCTTCAGTAAGCAGGGCGATTGGTTCGAGCGCGCCGATGCCGTCGTTTCATCGGCCGTCGGCCACCTAGTCGAGCTCGCTTGTCCGGAGGCCGAGGATCCGCGATATGACCTCGATCGCCTGCCGGCGATACCCAGCCGCTTCAACCTCGCCCCAATCGCGAAAACCGCTCCGCGACTGACCATGCTCAAGAAGCTCATGGCGCGGCCGGACGTCCACACTGTGGTCAATGCGTGCGACGCCGGCCGCGAGGGCGAGCTCATCTTCCGCTACATCTACCTCATCTGCGGATGCCGCAAGGAAATGAAGCGGATGTGGCTGCAGTCCATGACGGCGCCGGCGATCAAGACGGCGTTCGCCAAGATGCGCGCCGGACGCGAGCTCGACGGCCTCTTCAATGCCGCGCAGAGCCGCTCCGAAGCCGACTGGATCCTCGGCGTCAACGGAACGCGCGCCACCTCGATCCTGGTGACCAGGCAGACCGGCCAGAGAACGAAAGCAAGCGTCGGCCGCGTGCAGACCCCGGTCCTGTACCTAATCGTCGAGCGCGAAGAGGCCATCCGCAAGTTCGTTCCCAAGGCCTATTTCGAGGTTCATGCCGAGTTCGCCGCCAAGGCGGGCATCTACCTGGCCAAGTGGATCGATCCCGCGTTCCAGCCCGATCCACTCAATCCGGATGCGAAGGCGGAACGCCTTTTCGACAAGGCGAAGGCTGACTCAGTCGCCCAGCGGTGTGCGGGCAAGACGCCTTCCTCTGTCTCAGACACGACGAACGAAATCACGTCGATGCCGCCCAAGCTGTTCGACCTGACCACGCTTCAGCGTGAGGCGAACAGGAAGTTCGGCTTCTCCGCAAACCAGACGTTGAGCATCGCGCAGGCCCTATACGAAAAGCACAAGGTGCTCACCTACCCGCGCACGGATTCCAGCGCACTACCCGAGGACTATGTCGACACCGCGAAAGCGACCCTGACCAGGCTGGGCGACGGCGGCCTCCAGGTGTCGCCCTTTGCCGCGAAGGCTGTGGCGATGGTCACGTTTGAGAAGCGGATCTTCAACAACGCCAAGATCTCTGACCACTTCGCCATCATCCCGACAGGCCTGGTTTCCCAGACGCTCAGCGGCGAAGAATCGAAGATCTACGACCTGGTCTGCCGGCGCTTCGTGGCGGTCTTCTATCCGCCGGCAAAGTACCTCCAGACGGTGCGGCTGACGATCGTCGAACAAGAGACGTTCCAATCGTCCGGCCGCGTCCTTGTCCAGGAAGGATGGCTCGTGGTCTATGGACGAGAGGCCGACGACAAGGACGAGCCGGCACTGTGCGCCGTCGGCAAGGGCGAACTGCCGGCCAACCGCAAGGTCGAGGTAGTCGCCCTGGAGACGAAATCGCCGGTGCGATTCACTGAGGCGTCCTTGCTGCTGGCTATGGAGACCGCCGGCGCGGCCATTGATGACGACGAGCTCCGCGAGGCCATGAAGGAACGCGGCCTCGGCACGCCGGCGACGCGCGCCAAGACGATCGAGAACCTACTGGCGACAGAAGATAGCAAGGGCCATTCGATCGAGCCGTACATCGTCCGCGAGAAGAAGAACCTGAAGCCGACCGAGAAGGCCTTCTGGCTCATCCAGTTCCTGCGCGACAACGCGCTCATGGCCCTGGCGTCGCCGGTGACCACGGGGATGTGGGAGTTCAAGCTGCGCGAGATGGAGCAAGGCAAGTTCCCTCGCGGGCAGTTCATGGGCGAGATCAACACGCTCACGCGCGAGGTGGTCGATCGCGTCCGCAGCATCGCCAAGACGCTGCCGGCGCCGGCAGCGAAGAAGCCACTCGGCGTGGCCTGCCCGAAGTGCCAGAAGCCGATCCTGGCCGACGACATGACGTTTTCCTGCGAATGTGGCTTCAAGGTCTGGCGCCGGATCGCCGGGCGCGTGCTGACCGAGCAGGAGGGCCAGCAGCTGATCGCCCAGGGCGCGCTGCCGACCCTCTCGGGCTTCACCAACGCCAAGAAAAAGCCCTTCTCCGCGGGGCTGAAGCTGGCCTCCGACCTGTCCGGCAAGGTCGATTTCGTCTTCGAGGAACGATCCGAAACCGAGTCTGGAAACACTGAAGCGGCCGTCAAGTGTCCTCAGTGTGGAAAGCCGATGCGCCGCCGCCAAGGTGGCAAAGCGGGCGGCTTCTTCTGGGGCTGTACCGGCTATCCGGATTGCAAGCACACGATGGATGATCAGGATGGCAAGCCCGTACCGAAGCAACCGGGCGGCGCCAAGGCCTCCGCGAACAAGTCGGGCGACACGTGCCCGACGTGCAAGAAAGGCAAGCTGATCGGTCGCCAAGGCGGCCAAGGGCAGCACTTCCTGGGCTGTACCAAGTTCCCCTCCTGTCGGCATTACGAGCGGGTGGCGGCGTGATACGGCGCTTCCTGGTGGCCCTGATCGGCACGATGGTGGTCACCGGCGCCAGCGCTGGCGATTGGTGCTGGGAGGCGGCCGGCTCAGCGCAGAAGGTCGATCCGATCCTGCTGCGCGCGATCGCCGCCCAAGAATCCGGCTGCAGAGATCGGACAACGCACAGAAATACCAATGGGTCGGTGGATCACGGCCCCATGGGTATCAATGACACGTGGCTAGTGGATCGTCGCTTCCGGCGCTTGAACGTCGGCCTCGGCGACCTCTATGAGCGGTGCACCGCGAACTACATCGGCGCGTGGGTTCTCGCGTCATGTTTTAGTGAATTCGGTGTCACATGGCGCGGTGTTGGATGTTACGCCGCGCGAAGCTACGATAAACAGATGAAATACGCCAACGACATCTACTGGCGTATTCAGCGGTATTACCGTAGTGGCAAGGGAATCTGCTAATTCGCTCTCTGTGACACAACAACAACATAACATGAAAACTCTCGCCAATCTTCGCGCCACGGCACTCCGCCCCGCCATCCCCGGCAGTGCGGCGTTGTCTCGTTGGACGAGAGTCGGAAATGGTTCAGGCCGTAGCGGCGTAGATATTGCAAAACGGCCTGTTCGCGTGGGTCGATACCCTGGTATCGACATAAATGCGTAAATCCAATGCACGGCATTCTTTCACCCATGCGTGGCATGCCTCCGACCGTTGCTGGTTCGACGGGCGTCAGGCGTGCCGCCTGGTCAGTGATGCGAAATGGGAAGAAACGACCGTAGGCGTCCTCGGTGTCTCCCCGATCGGTGCGGCCATCGCGAGCCTCTCGGGCGTCCCGCTGCCCTTCAAGGATGGCATGCCGATCAGCGGCGAACTGAAGACACCGATGGGCGCCCTCGCCTTCGTTGGCCAGGTCTTCACCGACACGGCGCTGAGGGCGTACATCGCGCTGGATCCGCTGGACGTGCGGACGTGGCGAAGCGCCGCGGATCTCGCGACTTCATGCGTGGATCCGGCTTTCCGTGGCGGTATCGTGAGGCGCGTCGGCAGCGTCGTCACGGTGACCGGGGCGCTGACGTCGGCGCTTCGGCGGGACGTGCTCGATGCCTGCTCGCAGGCCAGCATGCTAGATCTCACGCGCGTGCGCCACTCGACGGTGGATGGCATTGCGCTGTGCCTGATCGCACGCGACCGTTTCGGGATTCAGATCGGGCGCTGCAGCGATCATGTGACGTGGTACATGCGCGGCTGGACCAACCACGAATGCGAGGGTTTCTGCGCACAGCCCGAGGCCTTGCGCGGGCACTGCCGGCGCACCGCGGTGCGCCGCAACTCGATGGGCAGCGAGGTGGCAGCATGAACGTCGCCGAGTTCTCCGTCCAGCGCGCCGGCGAGCGGCTGCAGGCGCTCAAGGGCAAGGTCTTCGACGCCAGCGGCGAAGGCATCGTTATTACCGATCGGGACGGCGTGCTGCTCGCCGTCAACAAGAAGTTCGAGGAGATCACCGGCTACTCGTCGGTCGACGTTCTGGGGCGGACACCCAAGATCCTCGCGTCCGGCCGGCACGGCGAGGACTTCTACCGCGGCATGTGGACGCTCCTGCTGGAACAGGGCTGGTGGTCCGGTCTTGTCTGGAACAGGCGACGCACCGGGGACGAATACCTTGAGCATCTCTCGATCAGCGCCATCTACACCGAGAACGGCGACATCGAGGGCTTCATCGGCGTGATGCGCGACATCACCGACCAGAAGCTGCAGGAAGATCAGGTCAAGTATCTCGTCAATCACGACGTCCTGACCGGGCTGCTCAACCGGCACGCCCTGGACATCCGCCTCGAGCGAGCGATCCAGCACGCCAGGCGCAGCCGCACGCACCTGGCGCTGATGTTCCTGGATCTCGATCGCTTCAAGCAGATCAACGACACCCTCGGCCATGACATCGGCGACGGGCTCCTGAAGGCTGTTGCGCAGCGCATCCGCAGCTGCGTGCGCGATGACGACACGATCGCCCGCCAGGGCGGCGACGAGTTCATCGTGCTGCTGGAGGACATCAAGGAAGGCGACGACAAGACCAACATCGCGCGCACCGCGCAGCGCATCGTCGAGGCGTTGGCCAGCGACTTCAGCATCAAGGATTGCACGCTCACGGTTTCGGCGAGCATCGGCATCGCGATCTATCCCGACAACGGCACCACGCAACCGGAGCTCGTGAAGCATGCGGATCTGGCGATGTATCACGCCAAGGCCTGCGGACGCAGCAACTACCAATTCTTCAATTCCGAACTGGACGAGCGGATCCGCGAATCGGTGGCCCTGGAAGCCGATTTGCGGGCCGCTATCGCGTCCGGCGGTCGGCAGTTCGTCTTGCACTACCAGCCGAAGATCAACCTCGCCACGGGCCGCGTAGTGAGCCTGGAGGCCCTGATTCGCTGGAACCACCCGCAGCTTGGTTTGGTGCCGCCTAGCGACTTCATCTCCCTGGCTGAGGATGCCCACCTCATCACGCCGCTTTGCCGCTGGCTGGTCGGTGAAGTGGCGGCGCAGATCGCGCGCTGGGGCGAGGAAGCCAAGCCCGTCGCCATCAACATCTCGCCGGCACAATTCCGCCAGGCGCGCTTCGTCGAGGATCTGATCGAAATTCTCCAGTCCCAGAGCGTGCCGCCGGCGATGGTCGAGCTCGAGGTCACCGAGGGCGTCTTCATCAACGACAAGGACAACGCCATCAAGACGCTGCACCAGGCCCGCCAGGCGGGTTTCCGCGTGGCGCTGGACGACTTCGGCACCGGGTATTCGAGCCTGAGCTACCTGGTATCTCTGCCGATCGACGCCTTGAAGATCGATCGGTCCTTCGTGTCCGACGCCACGGACCAGACCGGCATGGCGATCGTGCGCTTCCTGGTGGCCCTGGGGCAGGAGTTGGGCGTCGAGGT
>DAIDAU010000399.1 GCA_027310465.1 Rhodocyclaceae bacterium | reverse complement strand
GTCGACTTGCCCATGCCGGACTGGCCGACCAGGACCGACGTCTGGCCGCGCAGCAGCGGCAGCAGCGGCGTCGCGTCGGCCTTGGCGCACAGCTCGATCATCGGGTAGCCCAGCGCTTTGAGCGGCGCCAGCTGCGCCCGGGCGGCCGGCAGCCGCTCGGTCAGATCGGACTTGTTGAGCACGATGACGACGCGCAGCCGGTCATGCTCGGCGGCGACCAGCGCGCGCGCCAGCAGTTCGTCGCTGAAGGCCGGCTCGCAGGCGACTACCAGCACGATCTGGGTCGCGTTGGCGGCGATCAGCTTCTGCTTCCATTGGTCGCTGCGATAGAGCAGCGAAGCGCGCGGCAGGTGTTCGAGGATGCGCGCCTGTCCGGCGGCGGCGGGCTCCAGCGCGACGCGGTCGCCGCAGGCATAGACGCTGCGCTTGGCGCGCGGCGTCGCTTGCCAGACGCGGCCGTCGTCGGATTCCACTTCGTAGTGCCGCCCGAAGGCGGCGACGATGCGTCCGTGCAGGGACGCGCTCAAAGCGCGAACAGCGCGTCGAGCTTGGCCGCGCAGATGAAGTCGTTCTCGCTCAGGCCGCCGATCGCATGCGTCGTGTAGCTCGCCGTGCACTTGTTGTAGCCGACGGCGAGATCCGGATGATGATCCTCGCGGTGAGACACCCAGGCAGCGGCGTTCACGAAGGCCATCGTCTCGTAGTAGTTCTTGAAATGGTAGGTCTTGACGATCGCATGGCCGACCAGCGACCAGCCGTCCAGCAGCTTCAGCATGTCCGCCACGGCGCCGGCGTCGAGCGGCGGAATGCCGCCTTCGCAGGGTTTGCATTTTCCTTTCGATAGATCGCAGACGGCTTCCATGGCGGCCTCCCTACTTGAACTTGTAGAACTGCTCGTTGAGATAGGCGACGACGTTTTCCTCGTCCTCGGGGAACCACTTCGCGCCGGTCAATGCCGCGCACATCGCCACGCGCTGCGCCAGCGCCCTCTTGTCGTTGATGAGGCGCGGCGAGCGCGTGTAGATGCTGCTGCCGTCGCCGCCGAACTGCCGCGCATGACAGGTGACGCATTGCTTGTCGTGCAGGACCTTGCCGACCTTCGGGTCTCCCGCCGCGACGGCGGATGTCGCCAGCGCCAGCAGGGACAGGGCGAGAAGACGCATGATCACTCCTTTTCAACTGGCCCGCAGCCGGGCGATGCGCGAACTGGCGGGCGGATGCGAGTCGTGGAACAGCGAGTGAAGCGGATCGGGAGTCAGCGTCGCCGCGTTATCCCGATACAATTTGACCAAGGCATTGACGAGATCGTTCGCCGAGGCCTGCTGCGACGCGTAGGCGTCGGCCTCGAATTCGCGCTTGCGCGACAGGAACGAAGTCAGCGGCGCCAGCGGGAACAGGAACAGCGGCAGCACGAGCGAGAACAGGATCAGTGCCATCGCCGTGCCGGGGGTGGCGACGCCAAGCCCCTGGTAGAAGCCCGGCGCCGCGATCAGGTGGCCCAGCAGCCATAGCAGCGCCAGGGCCATCGCCGCCTGCAGCGCGATGTTCTTCCAGACGTGGTGGCGCTTGAAATGGCCGAGCTCGTGGGCCAGCACCGCCTCGATCTCGCCCGGCGTCAGGCGTTCGAGCAGGGTGTCGAAGAACACGATGCGCCGAGCCTTGCCGAAGCCCATGAAATAGGCGTTGCCGTGCGCCGAGCGGCGCGAGCCGTCCATGACGAAGAGGCCCGAGGCATGGAAGCCGCAGCGCGCCAGCAGCGCCTCGACGCGCGATTTCAGCGTTTCGTCGGCGAGCGGCGTGAACTTGTTGAACAGCGGCGCGATCAGGGTGGGATACAGCACCAGCGCGAGCAGGTTGAACGCCAGCCAGAACAGCCAGACGTAGAACCACCAGTGCTCGCCCATCGCCGCCATCAGCCAGAGCACGGCGAACAGCACCGGACCGCCGATGACGACCGCGAGCAGCGCGCTCTTGGCGAGGTCGGCGACGAAGGTGGCGGGCGTCATCTTGTTGAAGCCGAAGCGCGCCTCGAGCCCGAAGGTGCGATAGAGCGACAGCGGCAGGCCGGCGAGAAAGCCGACGATGCCGTAGGCGGCGAACAGCGCGAGCCCGTGCCAATAGCCGCTCGCGCCC
>DAIDAU010000396.1 GCA_027310465.1 Rhodocyclaceae bacterium | reverse complement strand
AAACCTGGGAGCAGCGCGAGGTCTTCAAGGCGGGGACAAAGCCGGAGGCCCCCAAATATTACGTGCTGGAGATGTTCCCCTATCCATCGGGGCGTCTCCATATGGGCCATGTGCGCAATTATTCCATGGGGGATGTGATTGCGCGCTATATGCGTGCGCGCGGCTTCGACGTGCTGCATCCCATGGGCTGGGACGCCTTCGGCCTGCCGGCGGAGAACGCGGCGGCGCAGACCGGCGCGCATCCGGCCAAATAGACCTACGCCAATATCGCCGCCATGCGCGCCCAGCTCAAAACGCTGGGCCTGTCGCTCGATTGGTCGCGCGAGATCGCCACTTGCGATCCGGAATATTACGGGCGCCAGCAGAAGCTCTTTCTGGATTTCCTGAAGGCGGGCATCGTCGATCGCAAGAAATCCAAGGTGAATTGGGACCCCGTCGATATGACTGTGCTCGCCAATGAGCAGGTCATCGACGGCCGCGGTTGGCGCTCCGGCGCGCTCGTCGAGCAGCGTGAGCTGACCCAGTGGTTTTTGAAGATCACCAGCTATTCCGTCGAGCTTCTCGAAGCGCTCGATACGCTGGAGCGCTGGCCCGACAAGGTGCACCTCATGCAGCGCAACTGGATCGGCCGCTCGGAAGGCATGCTGGTGCGTTTCGAGATGGCTGAAGGGCCGGGGGAGGTTGAGGTCTTCACCACTCGCCCTGACACTCTGTTCGGGGCCAAATTCATCGCCCTAGCTGCGGATCATCCGATCGCGAAGGCCGTGGCGCAAAGTAACCCCGAGCTTGCCGCTTTCTGTGAGGAGTGCCGCCGGGGTGGCACGTCTGCAGAGGCAATCGAGACGGCGGAGAAACAGGGCTTCCCCACGGGCCTTCATGTACGTCACCCGTTCGACCCGAACTGGACCCTGCCGGTCTATGTAGCTAATTTCATCCTGATGGATTACGGCACCGGCGCGATCTTCGGCTGCCCGGCGCATGACCAGCGCGACCTCGATTTCGCGACCAAATACGGCCTCGGCTTCAAGGCGGTGGTCTGCCCGGAGGGCATTGACCCCGCCGAGCTCGAAGCGAAGATCGCCAAGAGCGGCGAGGCCTTCGACGGCGACGGCAAGCTCGTGAACTCCTCCTTCCTCGACGGCTTCACCGTCGAGGTGGCGAAGGAGGAGGTCGCTAACCGGCTGGAGTCGACGGCGCTGTTCAACGCGCCGCAGGGCGTCCGCAAGGTGAACTACAAGCTGCGCGACTGGGGCGTCTCACGCCAGCGCTATTGGGGCTGCCCGATCCCGATCATTCATTGCGAGACCTGCGGTCCCGTTCCCGTGCCGGACGCCGATCTGCCGGTGAGGCTGCCCGAGGACGTGACCTTCGATCAGCCCGGCAATCCGCTCGATCGGCATCCGACCTGGAAGAACATCCCCTGTCCCTCCTGCGGCAAGCCGGCGCGCCGCGAGACGGATACGATGGACACATTCGTCGATTCGTCCTGGTATTACGCGCGCTTCACCGACCCGCACAACACTGACGCCCCTGCAGCGCCGGAAGCGCTGAAGCGCTGGTTGCCGGTCGACCAATATATTGGCGGCATCGAGCACGCGATCCTGCAT
>DAIDAU010000082.1 GCA_027310465.1 Rhodocyclaceae bacterium | reverse complement strand
AGCATGTAGAGCAGGGTGACGGCGATGAAGGACTCATAGGGCTGCGCCGTGTAGTCGACGAGCTGCCGGCCTTGCGCCGCGAGTTCGAGCAGGCCGATGGTCGAGGCGACGGCGGAGTTCTTGAAGATGTTGAGGAACTCGGAGGTCAGCGGCGGCACGATCAGCCGCAGCGCCATGGGCAGCAGCACGTGGCGGTAGGTCTGCGGCAGGGTGAAGCCGAGCGCGAGGCCGGCGTTCTTCTGCCCGCGCGGCAGCGACTGGATGCCGGCGCGCACCTGCTCGCAGACGCGCGCGCTGGTGAACAGTCCGAGGCAGACGCAGGCCGCGAGGAACTGCTGGGCGAACGGATTCATCTGCTTGATCGCGTCGCCCCAGTCCGTGGGCAGCAACTCGGGCATCACGAAGTACCAGAAGAACAGCTGCACCAGCAGCGGCACGTTGCGGAACAGCTCGACATAAGCTGCGGCGAGCCCCGCCCACAAGCGGCCGGGAACGGTGCGCAGCACGCCGAAGATGCCGCCGAGAACCAGCGCGATGAGCCAGGCCAGCAGCGACAACGCGATCGTCGTCTCGAAGCCGGCGAGCATCCAGCCGAGATACGTCGAATCGCCGGAGGCGGCGGGCTGGAGGAAGACCTCCCAGTGCCAGGCGTAGTTCATCGATCAGCCTTCACCAGCGAGAACTCGCCGGCCCGACCGCGCGCCGCAGCACAACTCAATCCAGCGCCTTGTCGTCAGGATTCTTGTACAGCGCCTTCATGTCGTCCGACAACGGCATGTTCAGATTCAGCCCCTTGGGCGGGATCGGATGCATGAACCACTTGTCGTAGATCTTCTCCGCTTCGCCGGACTTCATGGCCTTGACGAGGGCGGCGTCGACGACCTTCTTGAACGCCACATCGTCCTTCGGCAGCATGCAGCCGTAAGCTTCGCGCGACATCGGCGTGCCGACGACGTGCCAGTCGCCCGGCTTCTTCGCCTTGGCGAGCTCGCCGTAGAGCAGCGCGTCGTCCATCATGAAGGCGACGGCGCGGCCGGATTCGAGCGTCAGGAAGCTCTCGCCGTGGTCCTTCGCCGAGATGACGTTCATGCCGAGCTTCTTGTCGTCGTTGTACTTGCGCAACAGCCGCTCGGAGGTGGTGCCGGCGGTGGTGACGACGTTCTTGCCGGCGAGGTCGGAAAAGTCGTTGATGCCGCTGTTCTTCTTCGTCAGCAGGCGCGTGCCGATGACGAAGATCGTGGTGGAGAACGACACCTGCTTCTGGCGCTCGAGGTTGTTGGTGGTGGAGCCGCACTCGACGTCGATGGTGCCGTTCTGGATCAGCGGGATGCGGTTCTGCGAGGTGACCGGCACATACTTGACGGCCAGGTTCGGCATCTTGAGGTCGGCCTTGACCGCATCGACGGCCTTCAGCATCAGTTCGTTCGAGTAGCCCACCACCTGCTGCTTCTCGTCGTAGTAGGAGAACGGGATCGAGGATTCGCGATGGCCCAGCGAGATGGTGCCGCTGTCCTTGATCTTCTTCAGCGTGCCCGTGGGTTCGGCGGCGAAAGCGGAGGCGGCCGCGATGGTGATGCAAAGCGCGGCGAGCAGGTTGCGTGTCGGCATGGCAAGCTCCTACGTTGTTATGGGATCTGTCCGGCGCGTAGCATACCTTAGCGCGCGGCCCATACGCATGCTGACGCGCGCCGAAAATTGCCCGGTTAAACGCGCCGCCGGGAAAATTGCCCCGCGCGGCGGCGTCAGCGGCGGCGGCTGCGCGGTGCGGTGAGCACTTCGGGCCGAAGGATCTCGTCGAGCGTCGCCTGGTCGAGCAGCCCCATCTCGAGCACCAGCGCGGCCACGCTGCGGCCGGTGCGCAGCGATTCGCGCGCGACCTTGGTGGCGTTCTCGTAGCCGATGTAAGGGTTGAGCGCGGTGGCGAGTCCGGCCGAGGTTTCGGCGCGCCGGGCGAGCAGCTCGCGGTTGGCCGTGATGCCGGCGACGCAGTTGCGCGCCAGCGTGAGGCAGCCGGCCTTCAGGTGCTCGATGCTCTTGAACAGGCTGTGTCCCATGATCGGCTCGAAGGCGTTGAGCTGGAGCTGTCCCGCTTCGGAGGCCATGGTGATCGTCATGTCGTTGCCGATCACCTCGAAGGCGATCTGGTTCACGACCTCGGGAATGATCGGATTGACCTTGCCCGGCATGATCGACGAGCCGGCCGCGCGCTCGGGCAGGTTGATCTCGTTGAAGCCGCCCTGCGGGCCGGAGGAAAGCAGGCGCAGGTCGTTGCAGGTCTTGGAGAGTTTCGCCGCGATGCGCTTGAGCACGCCCGACAGCTGCACGAAGGCGCCGGTGTCCTGCGTCGCCTCGATCAGGTTCGGCGCCGCCTCGAGCCGCAGGCCGGAAAGCTGCGCCAGGTGGGCGACGGCGGTCTTGGCGTAATCGACGTCGGTGTTGATGCCGGTGCCGATCGCCGTGGCGCCGAAGTTCACCTCGCGGATCAGCGCCATCGCCTCCGCCAGCCGCTGCTCGTCCTCGCCGAGCATCACGGCGTAGGTGAGGAATTCCTGGCCGAGGGTCATCGGCACGGCGTCCTGCAACTGGGTGCGGCCGATCTTGAGGATGTCGCGGAATTCGTCGGCCTTCGTCTCGAACGCCAGCCTCAGTTCGGCCATCGCGTCGAGCAGGCTCTTGATGCCAAAGCAGGCGGCGACGCGCAGGGCCGTCGGATACACGTCGTTGGTGCTCTGCGACATGTTGACGTGGTTGATCGGATGCAGCGTTGCGTAGTCGCCCTTGGCGTGGCCGAGGAGCTCGAGCGCGCGGTTGGCGATCACCTCGTTGGCGTTCATGTTGGTCGACGTGCCGGCGCCCCCCTGGATGACGTCGACCAAGAACTCGTCGTGCAGCGCGCCGCCGACGATCTCGCGGCACGCGGCGGCGATGGCCTGGTAGCGCGTCTCGTCGAGGTCGCCGTGCTCGAAGTTGGTGTGCGCGGCGGCGAGCTTGACGAGCGCGAGCGCCTTGACGAGGTCGGAAGAGCCGCCGATCGCCTTGCCGGTGATCGGATAGTTCTCCAGCGCGCGCAGCGTATGGATGCCCCAATAGGCGTTCGCGGGAACGTCGCGTTCGCCGAGCAGATCGTGTTCGCGTCGGGTGGGATGGTTCATCGGGCCATTCTACAACCCCGGACCGGACCGGCGCGCGCCGGATGGCTTCCGCTTGCGAAATGACGGCGACCATGGCTGCTGGGCCTGGACGACGCCGGGGCGATGCCCCGTTCCGATCGAATGGAATGGTGGCTCAGGCGATCTCCGCAGTCTCGGCTTCCTGCTGCTGCAGCGCCCACATCTGCGCATAGGCGCCGCCGCGCTCGAGCAGGTCGCGGTGGCGGCCGCGCTCGACGATGCGGCCGTTGTCGAGCACCAGGATCTCGTCGGCGTTCATCACCGTCGACAGCCGGTGCGCGATGATCAGCGTGGTGCGGCCGACGGCGACCTGCTCGAGTTCGGCCTGGATCGCCTTCTCCGTCTTCGAATCGAGGGCGGAGGTGGCCTCGTCGAAGATCAGGATGGGCGGATTCTTCAGCAGCGCGCGCGCGATGGCGACGCGCTGCTTCTCGCCGCCGGAGAGCTTCAGCCCGCGCTCGCCGACGC
>DAIDAU010000392.1 GCA_027310465.1 Rhodocyclaceae bacterium | reverse complement strand
TCTCGACGCCGACGCGGATCGACGTGTCGCCGCCCGCCGCCGGCACGGCCGCGGGCCGCTTGGGCTCGGGCTTCGGCGCGGGCGGCGCCGCTTCGGCCACCGCGGGAAGATCGACGAAGAAGCCGTACGCTGCGCCTTCGTCCGACGGCGCGGCGGCCGGCGGCGGAGGCTCCGGCACCGCGAAGAGGCCGTGGGCCGCTGCGGCGGCGGGCTTGGCTTCGAGCGGCTCGAAGAAGCCGTACCCCTCGTCGGCGGCGGCCGCCGGCGCCGGCTCGCCGGTGAAGAAGCCGTAGGCGCCGTCCGCGTCGTCGCACGCATTTCCGCTGCCGATCGGCGCGACGCGGATGCTGTCGCTGCGGGCGACGAACTCGAGCGTAGTGCGCACCGCATCGGCATCCGCCGGGCCGGCCAGCTCGACGTGCCAGGGATGGCCGGCCGCCGCAGGGCGCTCGACGACGCGCACCTCGCCGAAGACCGACAATCCCGCCGCCAGGTTCTCGAACCGCTGCTGCATCGCGCGCTCGTCGTCGCCCGCCAGCACGAAGCGCAGGTCCAGCCCCGCCGCATCGCCCTGTGCGGCTGCGGAAGGCGGCGCCTCGCGCGGTGCCGCGGGCGGCGCCGCGGCGGTCAGGCCGTTCAGGCGCGTACAGGCCGCCTCGACGTCCGCCGGATCGGCTTCGCCTTCGCCCTTGTGGGCGGCGAGCAGCGTCTTCAGCAGATCGCCGGCGTCGAGGAAGGCGTCGATCATTTCCTCGCGCAGGGCGAGCTCGCCCTTGCGGATGCGGTCGAGCAGGTTCTCGAGCACGTGCGTGACCTGCGCCAGGTCGGTGAAGCCGAAGGTGCCCGCCGAGCCCTTGATCGAATGCGCCGCGCGGAAGATGGCGTTGAGCTGCTCGGCGTCCGGGTTGGCCACGTCGAGCGCGAGCAGCAGCGACTCCATGCTGGCCAGATGCTCCGCCGTCTCGTCGAAGAAGATCTGGAAGAACTGGCTCATGTCGATCGCCATGGCGCCTCCCTGGTGGCCGGATGAAACGCGGCGGTCAGCCGATGACCTTCTTGACCACCTCGATGAGCTTCTGCGGATCGAACGGCTTGACCAGCCATCCCGTGGCGCCGGCGGCGCGTCCCTGCTGCTTCATAGCATCCGACGATTCCGTCGTCAGCATGAGGATGGGCACGGTCCCGTACTGCGGCATGGCGCGCAGGCTCTTGATGAGCGTGATGCCGTCCATGCGCGGCATGTTCTGGTCGGTGAGGATCAGGTTGAAGGTCTGCGCTTTCGCCTTGTCGAGCCCCTCCACGCCGTCGACGGCGTCGACGACCTCGTAGCCCGAGCTCTTCAGCGTGAAGGCCACCATCTGGCGGATGGAGGCGGAATCATCGATGGCGAGGATGGTCTTTGCCATTGTCGGCTCCCAGGTTCATGTTCTCGCTGCTCTCGCAGGCGCGGCTTCGCGGCGCCTGCCGTGATCTTTCATCTGGCCGCCGACGGGCCGGGCACGGCCGTCGTAGCGGCGGCCGCCTGCGGCGCGCCCGGCGGCGCTGCGTCGCCGTTCTGCTCGTCCGGCAGCGCGCCGCCGTCGCGCAGGATCGCCTCCTCGGTGCGCTTGTTCATGACGACGATGCTGATGCGCCGGTTGATCGGGTTGTACGGGTCCTGCTTGTCGTAGAGCACCGTCGAGGCGAGGCCGACGACGCGCATGATCTTGGCCTCGTCCATGCCGCCGACGATCAGCTCGCGGCGCGACGCGTTGGCGCGGTTGGTCGACAGCTCCCAGTTGCCGAAGCCGACGTTGCCGCCGGCGTAAGGCGTCGCATCGGTGTGGCCCGAGAGCGAGATCCTGTTCTCCACCTGGTTGAGCGTCTTGCCGATCTCGTGGAGGATTTCCTTCGTATACGGCTTGAGCTCCGAGCTGGAGAGATCGAACATCGGCCGGTTCTTCTCGTCCACGATCTGGATGCGCAGCCCTTCGGAAGTGATGTCGAGCAGCATCTGGCTGCGGAACTGGCGCAGCGTGGGGCTCTTGTCGATCATCTTCTCGATGTCCTGCTTGAGCCCTTCGAGCTTGGCCTTCTCCTTCTGCTCGAACTCCTCCTTCATGCGCTGCGCGCTGACGGCATTGATGGAGACGCGCTCGGCGGTGTTGTCGCCCTTCTTCACCTGGCCGTAGCTGCGCGACAGGTCTTCGCCGCCGCCGGTGATGACGGACGACGATTCGCCCGATCCGGTGCCACCGAGCAGCGCGACCTTCAGCGGCGTCGCGAAATAGTCGGCGATGCCCTTGAGATCGCCCTTGGTGGTCGAGCCGAGCAGCCACATCAGCAGGAAGAAGGCCATCATCGCCGTGACGAAGTCGGCGTAGGCGATCTTCCAGGCGCCGCCGTGGGCGCCGCCGCCGCCCTTCTTGATCTTCTTGACGACGATCGGCTGTTGGGTGTCGTCGCTCATGTCGCCTCCGACGGGCCGCCCCTAGGAGGCGACGAGCCAGCGGGCCGGAGCGAGCAAAGCTCGCGAACCGAGGTCACCCCCTTCCCTAGGAAGGGGGATGGGGGGATGGCGGTCATTTGCCCTTGCGCGCCTTGAGGTCGTCTTCGAGTTCGATGAAGGTCGGCCGGTCGGCGGAGAACAGCACCTTGCGCCCGAACTCGACCGCCACCTGCGGCGCGTAGCCGTTCATGCTGGCGAGCAGCACGACCTTCATGGTCTGGAACATCTTGGCGGTCTCGTTGAGCTTGTGCTCCAGCGCCGTGGCGACCGGGCCGATGAAGCCGTAGGAAAGGAGGATACCGAGGAAGGTGCCGACCAGCGCCGCGGCGATCAGCTTGCCCAGCTCGGCCGGCGGCAGGCCGACGGATTCCATGGTGTGGACCACGCCCATCACGCACGACACGATGCCGAACGCCGGCATGGCGTCGGCCAGCTTGGAGATCGCGTGCACCGGGACCTCGCCCTCGTGATGGTGGGTTTCGATCTCGTTGTCCATCAGGTTCTCGATCTCGAAGGCGTTGAGGTTGCCGCCGACCATCATGCGCAGGTAGTCGCAGAGGAATTCCATCGAGTGGTGATCGGATGCGATGGCCGGATACTTCGAGAAGATCGGGCTCGACTCGGGGTTCTCGACGTCGCCCTCGATCGACATCAGGCCTTCCTTGCGCACCTTCGAGAGGACCTCGTAGAGCATCGCCAGCAGGTCCATGTAGAGGGCCTTGTTGAAGCGCGAGCCCTTCATCACCGTCGGCAGGGCGGCGAGGATCTGCTTCAGCACATTGGGGGGATTGCCGACCAGCAGCGCGCCGACGGCCGAACCTGCAATGGTCAGCAGCTCCGTGGGCTGGATCAGGGCATGGACGTGGCCCCCGGCAAGGATGAAGCCGCCCAGCACAGCGCCGATGACGACGATGTAACCGACAATAACGAACATTGAGACCGCCTCCCTGCGACCCCTGGCGAGAGCCGCAATGATAGCGGAAAAGCCCTGTGTCGCTGTGGCGAAACGAGGGTCTTGCGGACCCGGCGCCAGGAGCGGACGCCGGACCGGCTAGCGGAAGATCAGGCCACCGCGGCGAGGGCGGCGGCGCGGCGCGTCTTGCCGGCGCGCGCAGGCATGTGGCACAGGCCGCACACATACCCCTTGGTGGGTTCGTGCGCGTGCGTGACGAATTCGCCGCCGCACTCCTTGCACGTCGCCATCTGCAGCATGTGCGCGTCGAAGAAGCGCACCATGGTCCAGGCGCGCGTCAGCGACAGCACCTCCTCCATGCCGTTGCGGCGGATCTGGTCGAGGTACATGCGGTAGGACTTGATGATCAGCTCGAGCCCGGTCAGCCGCGTGTGCTTCTCGAAGAAGCGGAAGTAGGCCATGAACAGGGAGGCATGCACGTTCGGCTGCCAGGTCATGAACCAGTCGGTGGAGAACGGCAGCATGCCCTTGGGCGGCGATTCGCCGCGCACTTCCTTGTAGAGCTTGAGCAGGCGCTCGCGCGAGAGCTTGGTCTCGGCTTCCAGCAGTTGCAGGCGGGCGCCGAGCTGGATCAACTCGATCGCCAGGCCGATATCTCTCGCTTCCGAGATGACGGACTTGTTGCGCATAGAACCTCCGCGGGTGATGGGGCGACGCTACTCAGGCGACGGCTTCGACCGGCCGGCCGGCGGCGAGGATCGCCGCATGCACGTGACCGACGCCGCGGTCGCGCTCATGGTTGGCCAGCAGGTTGAGCAGCAGGGTGTCGTCGAAGCGGAAGCTGCACAGCAGCATGTCGGACCCGGCCATCTTGAGGATCTGCCCGGGCGTGAGACGGTCGAGAATGTCGGCAATCTCCTGGCTGATGCCGAGACGGAAAATGGCCGCTTCGCGATCGGAGCGAACCATGTTCTGCGCCAGCATCAGGTAGGCAAGATTGACTTCCTTTATGTCGTTGTAGGTGTCGGTCGATTTCATCATGCGCTCCTGTTTTCCGTCATCGACCCCACGGGGAGAATCCCACGCATCAGCCAAATTGACGGGCATTGGCATTATCGGGGCGCTTTAGGCAAGAAGAAAATCAACGGAAAAACCTTCTTTTTGTAATAAACGGATAGGGCGCCGTTGTAAGAAAAAACCTTACAAACTAACAGCAACTAATTGTTTATATTAGTGATATTCTGACGACAGGCGCTCTTCCATCGCGAGCGCGTCGACGGGCCGGCTGAAGTGGTAGCCCTGGAAACGGTTGCAGCCCTCGCGGCGCAGGAACTCGACCTGCGCCAAGTTCTCGACGCCCTCGGCGACCGTCGTCAGCCGCAGCGAATGGGCGAGCGCGATGATCGCGCGCACGATGGCCGTGTCTTCCTCGTCGTCCGGCAGGTCGCGCACGAAGGACTTGTCGATCTTGAGGATGTCGATCGGGAAGCGCTTGAGGTAGGACAGCGAGGAGTACCCGGTGCCGAAGTCGTCCACCGAGATGCGCACGCCCATCGCCTTGAAAGCGCGCAGCATGCCGATGGCCGACTCGGCGTCCTGCATCAGCACGGATTCGGTGATCTCGAGCTGCAGCGCGTGGGGCGCGAAGCCGGTTTCGGAGAGCGCGCGGCGCACGATTTCGAGCAGGCGCGGCTGGCCGAACTGGACGGCGGAAACGTTGACCGACAGGTAGGCGTTGAAGCCCTTGTCCTGCCATCTCCGGCCCTGCTGGCAGGCGCGGCGCAGCACCCATTCGCCGATGTCGGCGATCAGGCCCGATTCGTCGGCGATGGGAATGAAGCGGTCGGGGGGGATCAGGCCGCGCGTCGGATGCTGCCAGCGCACCAGCGCCTCCATGCCGACGGTGCGCCCGTCCGTCGCATCGATACAGGGCTGATAGTGCAGGAACAGCTCGTCGCGCTCGAGCGCGTGGCGCAGGTCCGATTCCATCGCCACACGCTCGCCGGAATTGGCGTTCATGTCGCGGCGGTAGAACTGGATGCCGTTGCCGCCGACGCGCTTGGCCCAGGTCATCGCCGTCTCGGCGTTCATCAGCAGTTCGTACACCTCGCCGCCGTCCTCGGGCAGGCGCGCGATGCCGATGCTCGCCGTGATGTAGAGCTCGATGCCGCCCTTCTCGAACGGCGCGTCGAACACCTGCTTGATCCACTGCACCGCCCCGTCGAGACCGTCGCCCAGCGTCGCGCCGGGCAGGAAGATGCCGAAGGCGTCGCCCGACAGGCGCGCCAGCGCCGCCTGCGGCGGCAGCGCTCCCGTCAGCCGCCTGGCGATCTGGCGCAGGATCTCGTTGCCGGTGTCGTAGCCGAAGGAGGTGTTGATGCGCAGGAAGCGGTCGAGGTCGAGGTAGGCGATCGCGCCGGCCGGCATCCGGCCGGACTTCTCGGCTTCGAGGATCCACTCGGTGACCTGCGCGCAGAACAGGTTGTGGTTCGGCAGGTTCGACAGGCCGTCGTAGTAGGCGAGCTCCTGGATGCGGCTGTCGGCCTGGCGCACCGCGCTGCGCGCCGCGGCGTTCTTCAGCTCGCGCTCGATCACCGGCATCAGGCGCGCGTAGTTGCCCTTCTCGATGTAGTCCTGCACGCCGTCGTGCATGGCGGACACCGCCTGCTGGTCGCTGATCTGGCCCGAGTAGATGACGAACGGGATGTCCTTGCCGCTCTGCTTGACGACCTGCAGCGCGGCGAAGGAATCGAAGCCCGGCATGTTGTGGTCGCAGATGATGATGTCCCAGTCGCGCTCGGTCAGCGCCGCCGTGAGGTCGCGCGCCGAGTCGACGCGCTGCCAGTCGATGCGCGCGCCGCGGGCGTTGAGTTCGGAGTAGAGCAGGAAGGCCTCGTCCTCGGAGTCCTCCACCATCAGCATGCGGATGGGCTGGTCGCGCATCATCATGCCGGGCCGGCTCCCCGCGGGCGCTGGACGCTCGCGACGCGATTGCGGCCGCGCTGCTTGGCCGCGTAGAGCCCCTGGTCGGCGCACTTGATCAGCGCGTCCGCATTCTCCATGGCGGCGTCGCGCATCGCCAGGCCGATGCTGACGCTGCGGCCGCCGTCGCCGGACGCCGGCAGGGCTTCGACCGCCTTGCGCATGCGCTCGGCGCACACCGCCGCAGAGGCAAGGTCGGTGTCCGGGCACAGCACCAGGAATTCGTCGCCGCCCATGCGGGCGATGATGTCCTGCGCGCGCAGGCCGCTCTTCAGCGCGGCGGCGATCTGCTTGAGGGCGACGTCGCCGCTGTCGTGGCCGAAATCGTCGTTGATGCTCTTGAACGAGTCGATGTCGATCACCATGCAGGAAAGCGGCCGCTTGTTGCGGCTGCACGCCGCCCATTCCTGCTCGAGGCGCTCGATCGCATAGCGGCGGTTGGGACAGCCGGTCAGCGCGTCGGTCAGCGCGACTTCCTGCAGGCGCCGGTTGGTGACGGCGAGCTCGGCGGCGAAATGGCGGATCTCCTCGCGGTCGCGCTCGACTTCCCGCTGCAGCATGATGACGCGCTGTCCGGCGCGCAGGCGCGCGGCCAGCAGGCGCGGCTTGAGCGGCTTCGACATGAAGTCGTCGACGCCGGCCTCGAACGCCTCGACCAGCTTGTCGTCCTCTTCCAGCCCGGTGAGGATCAGGATGTAGATGCCGCGGCCGACCTTGGTCTGGCGCATCGAGCGCGTCAGTTCGATGCCGTCCATCGCCGGCATCAGCCAGTCGACGATCATGATCTGCGGCTGGATGTCGAGCGCCAGCTCGAAGGCCTGCTTGCCGTCGGCGGTCTCGAAGACCTCGTGCCCCGCCCCCACCAGCATCGCGCGCAGGATCGCGCGC
>DAIDAU010000379.1 GCA_027310465.1 Rhodocyclaceae bacterium | reverse complement strand
TCCTCGATCAGCAGATGGCCGCGCGCCAGGAGGCAGGCGAGCGCCATGCGCAACTGGCGTTCCTTGCCGAGGATGACGCGGCCGGCCGCCTCGACCACGTGGACGAGCGGAGCTTGGGTCGACGGCGATCGCATGGATTTGGGCTGGCTGGGGAAACAGGCGATAATGCGGCTTTCCACGGCATTGTAGGCGATTCGGCACATGACCACGGCCTTCATCACCCACCGCGATTGCTGGAAGCACGACATGGGCGCTCATCATCCCGAGTGTCCCGAGCGGCTGGGGGCCATCCAGGATCGGCTGATCGCGGCGGGCCTCGACCTGTACCTGTCGTTCCACGACGCGCCGCTGGCCGAGATGGAGCAGCTGCTGCGCGTGCATCCGCGGCATTACGTCGAGTACCTGCAGAACAGCAATCCGCAGCACGGCATCTTCCACCTCGATCCGGACACGGCGATGAGTCCCGGCACCTGGCAGGCGGCGCTGCGCGCGGCGGGCGCCGGCGTGCTGGCCACCGACCTGGTGATGCGCAAGGAGACGCCGAACGCCTTCTGTGCGGTGCGCCCGCCCGGCCACCACGCCGAGCGCGCCAAGGCGATGGGCTTCTGCTTCTTCAACAACGTCGCCGTGGCGGCGCGGCATGCGATCGAGGCGTGGGGGCTGCAGCGCGTCGCCATCGTCGACTTCGACGTGCACCACGGCAACGGCACCGAGGACATCTTCGCCGGCGACGGGCAGGTGCTGATGGTCGGCACCTTCCAGCATCCGTTCTACCCGTACTGCGGCACCGAGGATCCGGCCGACAACATGTGGAACGTGCCGCTCAAGGCCGGCACCCGCGGCGACGGGTTCCGCGAGGCCGTCGAGAAGACCTGGCTGCCGAAGCTTTCCGAATTCCAGCCGCAGATGATCTTCGTCTCGGCCGGCTTCGACGCCCACTACGAGGACGACATGGCGTCGCTCGGGCTGCTCGAGTCGGACTACGCCTGGGTGACCGAGCGCATCGTCGGCGTCGCCCGCCAGTTCGCCGAGGGCCGCATCGTGTCGATGCTTGAGGGCGGCTACGCCTTGTCCGCCCTGGCGCGCAGCGTCGCGGCGCACATCAAGGTCCTGGCCGACCTCTAGCAGCGCGTTCGCGAGCATTTGTAAGCGCAGCGTGAATGGGGAGATTCCGCTGTAGAATCGGGCATCGTTTTTTGCGGGAAGACCATGATTCAAGGCTCCATTCCGGCCATCATCACGCCGATGCACGCAGACGGCAGCCTGGACCTGCCGGCGCTGCGCAAGCTGGTCGACTGGCATGTCGCCGAAGGCTCGGACGCCATCGTCGTCGTCGGCACGACGGGCGAATCGCCGACCGTCAGCTTCGACGAGCATTGCGAACTCATCCGCACGGTGGTCAAGCAGGCGGCCAAGCGCGTTCCCGTCGTCGCCGGCACCGGCGCGAATTCGACCGCCGAAGCGATCGAGCTCACGCGCTTCGCCAAGGAAGCCGGCGCCGACGCCCATCTCTCCGTGGTGCCCTACTACAACAAGCCGACGCAGGAAGGCCTCTACCGGCATTTCAAGGCGATCGCCGAAGCCGTCGATCTGCCGATGTTCCTCTACAACGTGCCGGGACGCACCGGCGCCGACCTCGCCAACGACACGGCGCTGCGCCTGGCGCAGGTGCCGGGCATCGTCGGCATCAAGGACGCGACCGGCAACATCGAGCGCGGCAGCGACCTGCTGAAGCGCGCGCCGCAAGGCTTCACGGTGCTTTCCGGCGACGACGCCACGGCGCTGGCGCTGACGCTGCTCGGCGGCAAGGGCACGATCTCGGTGACCGCCAACGTGGCGCCGCGCCTGATGCACGAGATGATCGCGGCGGCGCTGGCGGGCGACGTGGCGCGCGCGCGCACCATCAACTTCCGGCTGCTGGGACTGCACAAGAACCTGTTCCTCGAGGCCAACCCGATCCCCGTCAAGTGGGCTTGCGCGCGCATGGGGCTGACCGAGCACGGCCAGCGCCTGCCGCTGACGAGCCTGTCGCCGGAGTTCCACGACAAGCTGCTCACGGCGATGCACGAAGCAGGCATCGACGCCTGACAACGGAATTAATCAAGATATGCGAAGACTTCTCTGGATAGTTTTGCCCGCGTTCGTGCTCGGCGGCTGCTCGTTCTCGCTGCCGGAATCGAAGAAGATCGATTACAAGTCGGAGGCGGTCAAGCTGCCGCCGCTCGAGATCCCGCCCGACCTGACCCATCCGACGAAGGACGACCGCTATGCCGTGCCCGATGTCGCGGCCAGCAAGGGAACGGCGACCTATTCGGCCTATTCGAGCGAGCGCGGCGGCGCGCGCGCCAGTACCGCGCAGGAAGTGCTGCCGAAGATCGAGAAGATGCACATCGAGCGGGCCGGCTCCGAGCGCTGGCTGGTGGTGCAGGGCACGCCGGCGCAATTGTGGCCGACGGTCAAGGAGTTCTGGCAGGAGATGGGGCTGCTGATCAACGTCGAGCTCCCCGAGGCCGGCATCATGGAAACCGACTGGGCGGAGAACCGCGCCAAGCTGCCGCAGGATTTCATCCGCGCGACCATCGGCAAGGTGTTCGATTCGCTCTATTCGACGAGCGAACGCGACAAGTACCGCACGCGCCTGGAAAGCGGCCGCGAGCCGGGTACGACCGAGATCTACATCAGCCAGCGCGGCATGATGGAGGTCTATGCCAACGAGGGCAAGTCCGAGACGCGCTGGCAGCCGCGGCCGCCGGATCCCGGGATGGAAGCCGAGATGCTGCGCCGGCTGATGGTCCGTCTCGGCGCGGAAGAGGCGCAGGCCAAGACCATGGTGGCCGAGAGCGGCACCGCCAAGGAGGAGCGCGCGAAGCTCAAGCCGGCGGCCGACAGCGGCGGCACGCTCGAGCTGCAGGAAGCCTTCGACCGCAGCTGGCGCCGCGTCGGCCTGGCGCTCGATCGCGTCGGCTTCACGGTCGAGGACCGCGACCGTTCGCAGGGCCTGTATTTCGTCCGCTACGTCGATCCGGAGGCCGATGGCGGGAAGAAGGCGGACAGCGGCTTCCTGTCCAAGCTGGCGTTCTGGAAGAGCAAGCCCGATCCGATGAAGAACATGCAGTTCCGCATCTTCGTCAAGGGCATGGGCGAGACCAGCACGGTGCAGGTGCTGACGCGCGAGGGCGGCATCGACAAGAGCGAGACCTCGAAGAAGATCCTCGGCCTGCTCTACGACCAGCTCAAGTAAGGCGGCGCCGGGCGGCCCGATGAACATCCTGCTCATTGAGGACAATCGCGACCTGGCCCGCAACATCTACGAGTTCTTCCAGCGCAAGGGCCACGAGATGGACCTTGCCTGGGACGGCATTTCGGGCCTGCATCTCGCCGCGTCGAACGAGTACGACGTGCTGATCCTCGACTGGATGCTGCCCGGCATCGACGGCCTTGCGGTATGCCGCCGCCTGCGCGAGGCCGGCAGGCACGTGCCGATACTGATGCTGACCGCGCGCGATACGCTGAACCAGAAGATCGAGGGGCTCAAGAGCGGGGCCGACGACTACGTCGTCAAGCCGTTCGCCATGCGGGAGGTCGAGACGCGGATCGAGGCGCTGGTGCGCCGTTCCCACGTGCGGGCCGGCGATGCCGTGCTCGCGGTCGGCGATCTCTCCTTCAACACCAATACGCTGCGCGTCATGCGCGGGCAGCGGCAGATCGAGCTGCCGCCGATCGCGCTCAAGCTGCTGGAGATGCTGCTGCGCAATTCGCCGCGCGTGGTGCGCCGCGAGGAACTCGAGAACGAGGTCTGGGGCGAGTCGGCGCCCGATCGCGAGACGCTGCGCACCCATATCCATTCGCTGCGGCACGCCATCGAGCTGCCGGGCGAGAAGCCGCTGCTCAAGACGTACCGCGGCATCGGCTACCAGCTCGTCGACGAGTGATTCCGGGGTCCTGAGCGGGCATGCCTAATTCGCTCACCGGATGGCGCCACAGCCTGCGCGTGCGGCTGGCCGCCGCCTTCGCGCTGTTCGGCATGCTGATGAGCCTGCTGCTGTCCGCCAGCCTCTTCGTCGCCGCGCAGCACACCAGCGAGCGGCTGATGGACGAGACGCTGCGCTCCGAACTCGACGACTACCTGTCGCGGCGGGCGCGCAATCCGGCATCGCCGCCGCCCGCCACGGCCCATATCCGCGGCTATGTCTTCGAGTCCGGGGTGGAGAGCGGCGACGTTCCGCGGCCGGTCCTGGACTTGCCGCCGGGGAAGCACCAGCTGTCGCTCGCCGGCGTTCCCTATCGCGTCAGCAGCATCGAAGAGCGCGGCGTGCGCTACGTCATGTTGTACGACGAGTCGCGCCAGCGGCAGCGCGAGGAGCGCTTCTTCGTATATCTCGTGCTCGGCACGCTGAGCATGGCGCTGATATCCGCGGCGCTCGGATGGTGGCTGGCCGGCCGCGTGGTGGCGCCGATGTCGGAGCTGGCGCGGCTCATCAGCACGCACGCGGCGCACGGCGGCGTCGCGGCCGAGTTCTCCAACGACGAGATCGGCAAGCTCGCCAGCGGCGTCTTCGGCGAATACGTCAGCCGCATGCATGCCTTCATCAGCCGCGAGCAGGCGTTCACCACCGACGTCAGCCATGAGCTGCGCACGCCGCTGTCGATCGTGCGGGGCGTGGTCGAACTGATGGAGGAAGATGAACGCCTCGACGAGTCCCAGCGCGACCGCGTCGAGCGCATCGGGCGGGCCGTGGATGCCATGAGCGACATCACCTCCGCGCTGCTGATGCTGGCGCGGGAGGGCAGCGCGCCGGACGTCTCCGCCCATCCGTGCGAGGTTTGCGCGGTCGTCAGCGAGGTCATCGAGATGCATCGCCATCTCATCGGCCCGGCGACGACGGTGCAGTTCGTTTGCCACAGCTATCCGCGCCTGCTGGTGGAGCCCGCGCTGCTGCGGATCGTCGTCGGCAACCTGATATCGAATGCCTTCACCCATGCCGACGCGGGAACCATC
>DAIDAU010000378.1 GCA_027310465.1 Rhodocyclaceae bacterium | reverse complement strand
CGCCAGACCGACGTCGGCACATCGGGCTTTCCGCCCGCCTTCCTGATGATGGAAAGGAACGATTCGAAGGATGCGTTCGGATCCGGTTGTGCGAGATGCACTTCCATATCCAGTCGGCCCTGGCCGGTGTAGCGCACGCCTCTTGGATACCGATGCCCTTGTGGGGCATGCGTTTCCTTCCGGGCGTCGTACACGGCGTTCAGCACCTTCGCCTCGGTCAACCCGCAGTTGAAGCGCAGGCTGATGCGGCGACCGTCGTGCAACACACGAACGGTCTTGTCGCCGGTCACCGGTCGGGTGATCGACGGCCCCTTGTCCTCGATGCCATGGACGCGCAGCTTCGGCGAGCCCCAGCGCTCGGCCAGGGAAAGGCGCAGATCGGGAAGATCCGCGTCCAGCTTGTCGAGCTTTACTCGGATGGCCTCGGCTACCGGCTTCGAGTTGAAGACCAGCAAGGACACCCGGACCTCCGTGTTTTCCTCTTTGAAGAGGCCCCCGGGCAGATCGATGATCGCCGCGAGTCGCTTTTCACTCGAGTAGGACACGTAGTCGCTTGGCTTCTTCGCCACCTCCTCGGCAAACGTCGCCGGCAGGAGCGCTACAACGAGCTGCGCTGCTTCCAAGGCTTGGGCCAGCGCGTACGCGTGGCTCAGAGTCGAAGTATTCGGCCCGAACTTACCGTAGCAGGTGCACGGGTGCGGATACAGCAGCGGCGATTCCAGGTGCAGGCTGAAAGGCGGGTTGATGAGCGCTACGTCCATGTTGTCAGGACGGGCGGTCTCCAAACCCGCGGTTTCGAACTCGCACGTGAAGCCAGCCGTTTGCGCTACGCGGCCGAGCTCGCCGATAGTCTCGCCATCGACATCCAACCCGTACAGGCGGTGTTTGTCGGGCGAGGCGAACTGGAGCAACCGGCCGGAACCGACCGAGTTGTCCATCACGGAAATGCTGCGACGGTCGCCGATCACGGCCATGGCCGGCTCGACGATGCGCCACATCAGCGCGGCGACCGCATCGGGCGTGAAGAACTGCCCTTGATGGATCTCGCGCGCTGCTGCCAGCCCTGCCAGCGAACCAGGCCTTTCGGCCTGGCTACCCTTCGATGCGACGGACCGAAGTGGATCGTACCAACTCGTTTCCATTTCAGTCTTCCTCCGCCGGCGTACCGAACTGCCCGACGAAGAGCTGCAGGTGCTCCGTGACTTCCTTGGAGAAGCGGAACTTGAACTCCGAGTAGAACGTCACGTAGTCGCAGCCGTTGCCGAGGTTGATGGTCTCTCGCGAGCTGACCGAAGTCGAATAGGTCCATACGCCCATTTGCCGGCGCGCACCCCATCCGAACTCTTCCAAGCCAGCCCATTCGGCGAACGCCTTCAGGGCATTGAACAGCTTGTTGAGCTCGTCGTCGCAGGAGCCGATCTCGCGGCCGCCGCGGAACCCCGCACGCGTATAGACGCGCTTGGTGAGCACCGTTCGGCCGGCGACGATCACGATTTCCTTTTCGTGCTTCATGTCGAAGGCGCTGATGATGATGGCCGCCGCCTGGCGCCACGCGAGTTCCTTGCCGGCGTCTCCGCCGTAGGTTTGCTCAAGGTGATTCCAGAGAGCGACGGGATCGAATTCGATCCGCCAACGCTCATCGATGTTGCCGTAGCGATCGCCGTTCTCGAACTGAATCGGAAACAGCGAGTGAACCTCGCGCGTGTCGATTTCCATCCGCACGCCTTCGGGTGCGAACAGCTTCTGCGCGTGCCACACCATGCGACTGCGGATGTTCTCGGCGACCTTCTTCTTGATGTCCTTGATCTTGTAGAGCGGCAGCGTCTGAAC
>DAIDAU010000372.1 GCA_027310465.1 Rhodocyclaceae bacterium | reverse complement strand
CAGCAGGACCGCGCCGTGATAGCCGCGGATGCCCACCCAGTTCTTCGTGGCGGTGAGCAGGAAGCCGCCCAGCACGGCCCAGCCGAAGCCGAAGAACATTTCGTGCGCGTGCCACTGGAAGATCGTGAAGGGCTGCGCCGGCGGCGCGGCGATGCCCATGTAGATGAGCGCCCAGACTACCGGCAGAGCGACGCCGGCGACGCATGCCAGCGTGAAGAACGGGCGAAAGCCGGCCAGCCAGAGCGGGTGCGATGCGAATCTCACGAGCTAGAACATTATTGCTGCGTCATAGGAACCTTGGAGCGGCGGCAGGCCGTGAAGGCGTCGCGCATCGCCGCAACTGATATCGCCGCGCCCCAGCGCCGCTTCCGCTGCGAATGCCCGGCATGGGCTGGGACGATACTCGTAGATCGCGCATGAAACCTTGATCCCGATCATTCCCTGCAGCGCCACGCAGCGGCGCGGACGATGCGCCGTGCCGCGCATGCAGGCGCCGCGCTCGCCGATCCTTTCCGTCAGATCGGCAGGCACGGTGCCGCCGGGCATGTCGTCGAGTTCGCTCCGCCGGAACGTCACCCGATAGGTCGCGCAGCATGCGCCGCACGAGGTGCAAGGCGTGGCAACCGCGGTCATCGTGATGCTCCTGCAACACGGCGATGCGGCCGATCTTGCTACAAAACGGCGTCTCGGTCCAGTCGCTGCGCCGCGTAAACGACAACGCCGGCGGCGCAGAGCATCGCCGCCGGCGTCGCGACCGGGCCTGTCGATTACTTCGCGGTGGAACCGGCTTCCGGCGTCTTCGCTTCCGGCTTGGCGTGCCCGTGCTTCTGGTGATGCTTGTGCGCAGGCTCCTTCGCCGGCGTGGCGGCAGCCGTGTCGGCTTTCGACATCTTCGTATCTCCTGTTGGGGCCAACAACATGTTGGTTAAGCTCAATAACGCCCGGGGAATACGGCCTGATGACCGCCGAAGTGTAACGGTTTGTATGGCCTCTCTAACGCCGCCGTACGGCGATGCGCGGCTCGTAGCTCACGCACTGCGCACCCGTCGCGGCGACGATCTCCTCCTGCGGGGAGCGCTGGCTCTTGAAGTTCATGGCGCGGCAGCCATAGGGGAAACGGGCGTCGTGCGTGATGAAGTAGTGCGCGCATCTCGCGCAACTCCGTTTGCCTTGGTCAGTGGCCAATGCCGCGCAGCCTCCAAGAAAAAGGGTTTCCGGCTGATGCTCGGAAACCCTTGGTATTACTGGTCGGGGCGGCGGGATTCGAACTCGCGACCCCTTGCACCCCATGAAGGTCCCGTAGCCATTCACGGCATGTTACACCATGCCAGCCGCTCACGGATGGCGCCCGTCAACGCCCTCCGGACGGGCGTTTCCTGCCAATACCGGCTTTTTGGTATTGCACCCGATGTCACACAAGATCAGACTTGGTGTGTTGGCACTGTGTTGGCACGGAGGGCCGTCCCATAGTGCCCAAAGGGTACCCGTGGGGGGACCAATGCCGATCACAGAACTTGAGTTGAAGGCTCTGACGCCAGCCGACAAGAAGAAATGGTTGACGGACGGCGGTAGCCTGTATGGGAAAGTCCGCGTGGATCGTAGCGGCCGCGTCAACGTCGGCTTCGAGTTCCGCTACCGTGGCGAGCACGGCATCCGCGCCATATCGGCCGGCACGTGGCCGCATGACACTATGCCCGCGATCCGCAAGCGGCGCGATGCGCTGCGTGTCGACGTACATAAGGGCCGTGACCCGCTCAAGGACCGCGAGGCTGCCGAATTGTCCGCCAAGGCGGAACAAGCCGAGGCGGTCGCCCGCGAGCAGGCGCGGATCGATGCTGCCGAGGCTGCCGCCCGGCGCATGACAGTGTGCGAACTGTTCGAGCGCTGGGAACGACTTTCGCTCAAGTCGCGGGCCGACGGGGGCGTGGAAGTCCGTCGGATGATGGAGAAGGACATCCTGCCTGAAATTGGCGCGATGGCGGTCGAGGACGTCAAGAAGCGCCACATCGCCGCCATGCTGGACAAGGTCCGCGAGCGCGGCGTCACCCGCATGGCGAACCTACTGCTGTCGCTGGTGCGGCAAATGTTCCGCTTCGCGGTCGCGCGGGACTGGATTGAGGCCGATCCGACCGCTTCCTTGCGAAAGGCCGATTTCGGCGGCAAGGAGGTCGAGCGCGAACGCTTTCTCACCGACGAGGAAGTGGGGGAACTGCACGAGAAGCTGCCGGACGCCGACCTGTCCAAGGCGGCGCAAGCGGCAATCTGGATCATGATGTCTACCTGCTGCCGCATCGGCGAGCTATGCAAGGCCGAATGGTCGCAGGTCGATGTTGCCGGCCGTCAATGGCGCATCCCCGTCCCGAATGCGAAGAACCGCCACGAACAGGTCGTCGCCCTCTCGAACTTCGCCGCCCGGCAATTCGAGGAACTTCGGAAGATTCAGGCGTCCGCCGTTTGGGTCCTGCCCAATCGTTCGTGCACCGACCATATCGATGTCAAGACGATGACCAAGCAGATCAAGGACCGGCAGCGCGCTGCGCCAATGAAAGGTCGCTCCAAGAAGATCGGCACCTTGATCCTGTCAGGAGGCCTGTGGACGCCCCACGATCTGCGTCGCACGGGCGCGACCCTCATGGGCGAACTCGGCGTCAACGAAAACATCATCGAGCGCTGCCTAAACCATGTCGAGCCGAACCGCATGAAACGCATCTATCAGCGTCAGACCAAGATCATTCAGGCCGCGAAGGCCGAGGCATGGCGGCGGCTGGGCGAACGGCTGGACTTGCTCACCAATCCGACCGCCAATGTCATCCCGCTGGCCCGCCGTTAAGTTGAGGATGACGCAATGATGGGTTCGATCAAGTCAGGCCCGTCGTTGGCCGGATTGCTCACCTTGCGCCTTACCGCGAAGGCTTCCATTAACCGCTCAGGATAGGGCGTGGCACCTGCGCCTTGGCTTATCGCAAGGCGGCTCGCCACCGTCGGATGCTGGCATCGTCGCGTAATGCTGGGTGCGAGTCGTACACCTGCACGAACCAAGGCACCAAGCCATCCCACCGCGGGCAAATCGGCGCAAGCTCCGAATCGATGAACTCGTCAACTTGCCCGTTCAACTTGCGCAGATTCCAGTACATCGACGTCGTGACCGCGTTCGATTCGTCGTCGGCACCACCACGAGCCAATGACACCTTATGGTCAATCGTGGGGTAAAGCTCCCAGAACGCAGGATGCGTCGCGCCCTGTTTCCAGTTCGGATGGTAGGGAAATGCGTCCCCCATCAGTAGCGTGAGCGCTCTCAACGCCCCCGGGAATACAAGCGGCTTACCTGAATAGCGGTCCGTGTACCCGTCGCGGGCAAATACCCGGACATACTGCTTTAGCGGCCAAGTCTTGCGGCGGGTCGCAGGCATCGCGCACGGATATTCGGCGACGAGCTTGGCTTTCGCCGCGTCGTGCTCGCCGTCCGCGATCAAGGAACATACCGCGGCAACGATTTCAGCGTGATTGGGCATTCAGTGCTTCTACAGGGGCAGGGTTGGCAGCTTGTATGGTCGGTGCCCGTCGCTCGCTACAGCAGGCGCTCAATAGGGGATGAACTGCCCGGTACGTGGATTGATGACGCCGCCGGCTACGGCGGGATAGACGTTGCCGTACTGATCGATACCGGTACCGCTCGGCAGGATGTGAATCAGCGGCGGGGCGCTCACGGGCTGCTGCTGGCGCGGCTGCCGCTGCTCCCGCTGATAGGCCGCCTGTTCCTCCTCGCTGCCGTAGCGGCTGCGCATGTCGCCGCTGCCGCCCCCGTATTCGTCGAAAAGGCTGCTTGCTTGCGCGCTGCCGGCAATCAACACGAGTGCAAGGATGCTCAAACGTTTCATGGTGTGCAGCCCTTCGTCCGTCAGTGGGGCTTCAGAGTAGCCCGCCGGCCGCACCCGCCAATCGATTCACGCTGATCCATTCGCACTACCTAACCGCTTGGGGGTATCCTTGCATCAACGCCAGCGGGCCGGTGCGGATTGGCCGGTTCCTCGAAATCGCCCCGCCCCCGTGTAGTTCGAGACGCTGGCGTCCCCTGTTTCTTTTGCTTGTCGCCCGCCGTGATCTACGCCCTCGTTGTCGCCCTATGCGTTGCAGCCGTTGTCGCCGCGATGGCTTGGCGCACCGCGCAGCGCCGACGCGAGCCACGATGTCGCAGGGACGTTTCCCTATGCCGCCACATGCCTCAAGTGAACGGGTACTCGCATATCCGAATACGGTGTGATGACGACGAGCGTGCTGATACTCACCGTGGCCGGGGGCCGTGATGGTCGTAATCGACGAGTGCAAGAGCCGCCCGTACTACCCAAGCTGGCGCCACTTCAGCAGCGAATATGCGCAGCGCCTACGAACTTTGCCGCCGCATGACATGGATGGCGTCATCAGCATTGTTCCGACTATCCGCCCCGCATCGAAATCCAGTCAGGGCGTATTGTCGAGGCTTCAGGATCGCTTTCTTGCTTGGCTGCGAACTCATTGTATATGACGTTCGGGATCGCGTTAATTGCCGTCGCAGTGCTCTTGGTGATGGTCATCCTGCGAGTCCTGTCGCGCTTCTACGGAACGGCGATCGGCGTCCGCCAAGGCAGCTACACCTGCCTCATCTGTCGAGGCGTTCATACAAAGCCGGGCGGTGGTTGCGAGCTACCGTACTGGGCGCAGATTCCCACGGTTTGGTGCAACTGGCCGAAAGGCGACCGTGGCGACAGCAAGGACGCCTAGCTAGCTGACGCCCTTACCCTCGACGCGCCGCGGTATCCGCCGAGACATTGCCCGCGCCGCCGGCCTTGGCCGCGCTGGCACTTGCTGCAACTGTGGCGGACGCCGCCTTGGCCGCCACGTGCAGTAACGGCGTCATCCCGGCGAGAAAGCCGATGCCGGCAACGGTTATCGTCGCAACGGCGAGAACGACGGCGAATTTCGCCGGGCGCATTTCCGGAGCGGGTAGTCTGTTCATCATCGTGGTGGCCTCGCGCAATTCAATAGCGTAGTGCGCGTAACGTGCCGATTCACGCTGTCGTGGACGCACGACATGAACACTTACAATTGGTGTTTCTTGGATGCGGGGGTAGTCGTGAAGCGAACCAAGCACGGCATTACGCCGACCGCGAAAAAAACCTTGAGGACGGTAGTCCCCGAGCATTTCGTGGGCGATGAAATCCCGTGCGTCCTAGTCGGCGGCAAAAGTGTTGGCGCCAAGGGCGAGGACACAGATCAGCCTCTGGTCCTCGGCCACACCGGATTCCTCGGGCGCCTCATGGACAGGATCGAGCAGCTAGTTGCCCGCTATCGGCGGCACGCCAAAGTTCCTGCCGAGCGGAAGATCACTCACACCATTCGATGGTGCGACCCGTATTGGTACCGCCGCGAAACGATAGAGTCATCGGGCAACCTTTACTCCGACATGCCACCGGAAGGCCGCGAGAATTTCCGATTCCTCCTTACGGAAAGGAACGTTCGGGTTGAGCGAATCGTGTCCAACGGCCAAGCTAGCCCGCCGGGCTTCTGGTACGACCAAGAGTACGGCGAATGGGTCATCCTGCTGACCGGTGAAGCTGGGCTATTGATCGAAGGCGAGGCCACGCCGCGCGTACTGAAAGCCGGCGATTGGGTGCATCTGCCGCGCGCCTGTCATTGACCGCCGTAATGGAGCCACCGATGATCGGCGTAATGGAGCCAGTTTGAAGAGGTAAAAACGGGCGATTTCGGGGGTTAAGAATTGGCTGATTTTACCTGTTTGGCAAGTGCCGATTGGCGGGCTGCGGG
>DAIDAU010000365.1 GCA_027310465.1 Rhodocyclaceae bacterium | reverse complement strand
CGGCTACGCCGTCGAGCGCCTGCGCGAGCGCGTGCGCGAACGCTTCGAGCGCGTGCTCGGCGATGCGCCCTTTGCCGGCGTGCTGATGGCGCTGGCGGTCGGGGACCAGCGCGCGATCGATCCGGGTTTGTGGCAGACCTTCGCGCGCACGGGCACGACGCACCTCATGAGCATCAGCGGCAGCCACATCACGATGCTGGCGGGGCTCGCGTGGGGCCTCGTCTCGCTGCTGTGGCGGCGCTCGGCGCGCCTGACGCTGCGGCTGCCGGCGCAGAAGGCGGCGGCCGCGGCGGGCTTCGCGGCGGCCTTCGGCTACAGTCTGCTGGCGGGATTCGAGGTGCCGGCGCAGCGCACCCTCTACATGCTCGCGATCGTCGCGCTGGCGCTCTGGTCGGGGCGCAGCGTCGCCGGCAGCCGCGTGCTGGCGCTCGCCTTGCTCATCGTGCTGCTGCTCGATCCGTGGGCGGTGCTGGCGGCCGGCTTCTGGCTTTCCTTCGGCGCCGTCGCGCTGCTGTTCTACGTCGGTTCCGGGCGCGTCGGGCGCACGCACTGGCTCGCGGCGTGGGGCCGCGCGCAATGGGCCGTCACCATCGGCATGGTCCCGGCGCTGCTCGCGCTGTTCCAGCAGTTTTCGCTGGCGTCGCCGTTCGCCAACGCCGTCGCGATTCCGCTGGTCGGCTTCGTCGTCACGCCGCTGGCGCTGGCCGGCGCGCTGCCGCTCGGCGATCCGCTGCTGTGGCTCGCGCATCTGGCGATGGCGTGGCAGATGGCGCTGCTCGACTGGCTGGCGGCTTCGCCCTGGGCCGTGTGGCAGCAGCACGCGCCGCCGCCATGGAGCTTGCTGGCCGCCACGGCGGGCGTCGGCTGGCTGCTGCTGCCGCGCGGCTTCCCGGCGCGCTGGCTCGGCTTCACGGCCTGCCTGCCGCTGGTGCTGGCACCGCCGCCGCGGCCGGCGCCGGGCAGCGCATGGGTCACCGTGCTGGACGTCGGGCAGGGGCTGGCGCTGCACGTGCAGACGAGCGGGCACGACCTGCTCTACGACACCGGCCCGCAGTTCTCGCCGGACGCCAACAGCGGCAACCGCATCATCGTTCCTTACCTGCGCGCGCTCGGCGTGCGGCGGCTCGACGGCCTCGTGGTCACGCACGAGGACAAGGACCACTCGGGCGGCGCGGCGTCGGTGCTGGAGGCGCTGCCGGTCGACTGGATGTCGAGCTCGCTGCCCTACGAGCACGCGCTATCGGCAATGCCGGTGGCGCAGCATCCCTGCGCGGACGGCGATGCCTGGGATTGGGACGGCGTGCGCTTCGCCGTGCTGCATCCGCCGGCGGCACAATTCGAGGCGCCGACGCGCAAGACCAACGACATGAGCTGCGTGATCAAGGTCACCGCCGGCGGGCACAGCATGCTGCTGACCTCGGATATCGAGACGCTGTCCGAGAACGGCTTGCGCCTGCGCCATGCGCAGGACCTGCAGGCCGACGTGCTGACGGTGCCGCACCACGGCAGCCGCACCTCGTCGTCGCCGGATTTCGTCGCCGCCGTCGGCGCGCGCGCGGCGATCTTCCCGGTCGGCTACCGCAACCGCTTCGGCCATCCCAAAGACGATATCGTCGCGCGCTATCGCGCCGGCGGCGCGGCGCTGTGGCGCACGGACGCCGACGGCGCGCTGACGGTCCGGCTCGATCGCGATGGCGTCGCGGTGGTGTCGGAGCGCGCGCAGCGGCGGCGCTACTGGCACGGGCGCTGACCGGTTCAGCCGCCGGTCATGGCGATGTAGGCGAGCAGCTGCCCGTCCCATTCGTTGAGCAGGCGCTTGCCGTCGGAATCCAGCGTCGGCTCGACGGCCGTGCGGCGCCGCGCGATCTCGCGCTCGAGGTCGTGGAACTGCCAATGCACCTCGTCGAGCGCCGCGTCGAGCTCGGCGGCGACCTCGGGATCCTCGGCGAGCAGTTCCATCAGCAGCTGCTGGCTGGCCGGATCGAAGCCGAATTGCAGCAGCATGTGGCGCAGCGCCGCCATGCGCTCGATGAGGAAGGCCAGTTCGGGCGCGATGCGCTCGCCGTTGCCGCCGGCCAGCGCCGGCTGGAACTCCGCCCATTGCTCGAGCAGGCTCGCCGCGGCGAACAGCCGCTCGTGCGGCATTTCCGGCGCCGGGCGCGGCGCGGTCGGCACATGCTCGATGCCTTCGTGCAGCAGGGCCAGCAGGCCGATGTCGAACTTCTGGCGGTTGAGGCGCATCAGCGCGCTGAGGCGCTCGTGGCTGCCGAAGCGCGAGAGGATCGCGGCGCTGACGTCGGCGATGCCGATGATGCGGGCGAAGGCGCCGATGCGCTCGGCGCGCAAGCCGTAGGGATAGCCGCTGCCGTCGAGCCGTTCCTGGTGCTGCAGCACCGCCGCGGCGATGCCGGCATCGAGCTGGGCGATCTCGCGCGCGATCAGGTGGCCGGTGATCGGATGGACGTAGATGTAGCGGCGCTCCTCGTCGCTGATGCGGTGCTGCGGATCGAGCAGCGCGGGATCGGTGTAGAGCTCGCCGAGGTCGTGGCACAGGGCGGCGAGCAGCAGGCTGTCGGTGTCGCGCGCCGACAGCTCGCGGCGCAGCGCGAGGTAGTGCGCGATCAGCGCCACCAGCAGCAGATGGCGGAACAACTCCGGACGCTGCTTCCTGGCGAGCGCGAGCATCTGGGCGACGGCGGTCGGCAGCTCCAGGCGCGACAGCTGGTGGCGCATCGCCAGCGCGTCGCCCGAGCGCTCCGCCATCTGGCGCAGGAAGACGTCCTCGTCGATCAGATGGGCCGCGTGGCGTGCCAGCATCTCCGCGACTTCGCGTTCCGAGGCGCCGGGACTGAAGCCGGGCGGTCTTTGCAGCTCATGCCTGAGCAGGATGTCGCGCGCGAGGTTCTCGTAATGATCGGGTTCGCGAGTCATTGCAGTCTCTCTGTTCGGCGGGCTCCGGGCCTTGGCCGCATCTTAGCCCCATCGCCGGCAGCGAGTAAACTGCGGAATGGAGGAAACGAACATGAGCGAGATGCGCGAACGCAACGTGCGCTGCCTGAGCCCGGCCGGATTTCACGACATGGCGTACGTCGAATGGGGCGATCCGCGCAATCCGCGGGTCCTGGTGTGCGTGCACGGGCTGACGCGCAACGGGCGCGACTTCGACTTTCTGGCCGAGCGGCTGGCGGGCGAATACCGCGTGGTCTGCCCCGACGTCGCAGGCCGCGGCCGCAGCGACTGGCTCGAGGACAAACAGCTCTACGCCGTGCCGCAGTACGCTGCCGACATGGCGACGCTGATCGCCCGGCTCGACGTCGACGGCGTCGACTGGCTCGGCACGTCGATGGGCGGGCTGATCGGCATGGCACTGGCGGCGCAGCGGAAAGCGCCGATCGCGCGGTTGATCCTCAACGACGTGGGACCGGTGATCACCGCGACCTCGATCGCGCGCATCGGCGAATACGTCGGCCGGGCGCCGCGCTTCGACGGCATCGAGCAGGCGGAAGCCTTCGTGCGTTTCGTCGCGGCGCCGTTCGGCGCGCTGAGCGACGAGCAATGGCGCCACCTGACGGTCCATTCGCTGAAGACGGCCGCCGACGGCAAGCTCGAGTTCCGCTACGACCCCGGCATCGCCGTGCCGTTTCGCGCGCAGCAGGCCGCGGACGCCGGCAAGGACGTCGACCTGTGGCCGATCTACGATGCCATCCGCTGTCCGACGCTGGCGATCCGCGGCGCGCAGTCGGACCTGCTGACGCCGGAAACGCATGCGGCGATGGCGCAGCGCGGACCGCGCGCGCGGCTCGCGGAGATTCCCGGCGTCGGCCACGCACCGATGTTCATGGATGACCAGCAGGTCGACAGGGTCAAGGAGTTCCTTGCTCGCGAATAGGGTTTTCCTGCGTCGCAACAACGATTTAGCGACATCGCAGACATTGTCGACGTAGTATGTCGGGTATGCTCCACCGGGAGTGGAGTGCCACGACGAGGAGACGATGTCATGGAGAAATCGCTTCACATCGACCCGAACAAATGCACGGGTTGCCTGCAGTGCGAGATGGCCTGCTCCTACGAGAACTACGGCCAGTTCAACCTCGCGAAATCCCGCATCAAGGTCTTCAACTTCGAGCACGCCGGCCGCAAGGTGCCCTACACCTGCACGCAATGCAGCGATGCGTGGTGCATGGCCGCGTGTCCGGTCGAGGCGATCAAGGTCGACGCCGCGACGGGCGCGAAGGTCGTGTCGGAGGCGACCTGCGTCGGCTGCAAGGTGTGCACCATCGCCTGTCCGTTCGGCACCATCAATTATGTGCACGAGACCGGCAAGGTGCAGAAATGCGACCTCTGCGGCGGCGATCCCGCCTGCGCGGCCGCCTGTCCGACCGGCGCCATCACTTACGTCGATGCCGACTGGACCGGACTCGACAAGATGCGGCAGTGGGCCGAGAAGACCGATACGCAGTCGCGCGTCGGCGCCTGAGACAAGGAGACGATCATGGGATGGGCACGCAAGATCCTTCGCGTCGATCTGACGAGCGGCAGCGTCAAGAGCGAGCCGCTCAACATGGAGTGGGCGCAGCAGTACCTCGGCCAGCGCGGCCTGGCGACCAAGTACCTGGTTTCCGAGATCGACCCGAAGGTCGATCCGCTCTCGGCCGAAAACAAGATGATCATGGCGACCGGTCCGCTGACCGGCACGGCGGCGTCGACCGGCGGCCGCTATTCGGTCATCACCAAGGGCGCGCTGACGGGCGCGATCGCCTGCTCGAACTCGGGCGGCTTCTTCGGCGCCGAGTTGAAGATGGCGGGCTGGGACATGGTGATCTTCGAAGGCCGGTCGCCGAAGCCCGTGTACCTGTGGATCCAGGACGACCGGGCCGAGTTGCGCGACGCCGCGCACCTGTGGGGCAGGACGAGTTGGGAGACCGAGGAGACCATCAAGCGCGATCACCAGGACCCGCAGATCCGCGTCGCCTCGATCGGCCGCGCCGGAGAGAACGGCGTGCTGTTCGCCTGCGTCATCAACGACCTGCATCGCGCGGCGGGACGCTCGGGCGTCGGCGCCGTGATGGGCTCGAAGAACCTCAAGGCGGTGGCCGTGCGCGGCACGGTCGGCGTCTCGGGCATCCGCGACTTCAAGGCCTTCATGGCGGCGACCCAGGCGGCGAAGAAGGTGCTCGCCGACAACGCGGTGACGGGGCAGGGGCTGCCGAAGTACGGCACCCAGGTGCTGATGAACGTCATCAACGAGCTCGGCGCCTTGCCGACGCGCAACGCCCGCGACGTGCAGTTCGAAGGCGCGCGCAAGATCTCGGCGGAGGCGATGCACGAGAAGCGGCCGACCGACGGCAAGACGCATCTCGTCGCCAACGCCGCCTGCTTCGGCTGCACCATCGCCTGCGGCCGCGTCTCGCAGGTCGACCCGGGCCACTGGAGCGTGCAGAACAGCCCGAAGTACTGGGGCGCCAACGGCGGCCTCGAGTACGAGGCGGCGTGGGCGCTCGGCGCGGCCGACGGCATCGACGACCTCGAGGCGCTGCAGGTCGCGAACATGATCTGCAACGAGGACGGCATGGATCCGATCACCTTCGGCGCCACCGTCGGCGCGGCGATGGAGCTCTACGAGATCGGCGCGCTGACCAAGGAGCAGATCGGCGTCGAGGCGCCGTTCGGCTCGGCCAAGGCGCTGATCGAGATGGCGCATATGACCGCGGAAGGCCGCGGCTTCGGCCAGGAGCTCGCCCTCGGCTCGGCGCGCCTGTGCGAGAAGTACGGCCATCCCGACCTGTCGATGACGGTGAAGAAGCAGGAGTTCCCGGCCTACGATCCGCGCGGCGTGCAGGGCATGGGCCTCACCTACGCGACGTCGAACCGCGGCGCCTGCCATCTGCGCTCGTACACCGTGGCTTCCGAAGTGCTCGGCATTCCGGTGAAGACCGATCCGCACGTCACCGAAGGCAAGCCGGCGCTGGTCAAGGCGTTCCAGGACGCGACGGGCGCCTTCGATTCCTCGGGCACCTGCATCTTCACGACCTTCGCCTGGTCGCTGGCGGACCTCGCGCCGCAGCTCGACGCCGCCTGCGAGGGCGGCTGGACGGTCGAGAAGCTGGCCGAGCTCGGCGAGCGCATCTGGAACCTCGAGCGCCAGTTCAATCTCGCGGCGGGCTTCACGGCGAAGGACGACGATCTGCCCAAGCGCTTGAAGACCGAGCCGGCGAAGACCGGGCCGGCCAAGGGCCTGGTCAACCAGATCGACAAGATGAAGCCCGAGTACTACGAAGTGCGCGGCTGGGACGCCGCCGGCGTGCCGAAGCAGGAAACGCTGGCGCGCCTGGGGCTCTAACGCCATGAAGCACGTCATCATCGGCAACGGTCCGGCGGGCGTCGTCGCCGCCGAGACCGTGCGCCGCCACGATCCGCAAGCGCAGGTCACGCTGATCGGCGAGGAGCCGGAGGCGCCGTATTCGCGCATGGCGATTCCCTACTTCCTCGCCGGCAGCATCGCCGACCATGGCACGCACCTGCGCAAGGCCGGCGACCACTACGACAAGCACGGCATCGCGCTGCGCCGCGGCCGCGTCGTGCGCGTCGAGCCCGAGAGCCAGACCGTCGTGTTCGATGACGATTCCGAACTCGGCTACGACCGGCTGCTGATCGCCAGCGGCTGCACTCCGGTCAAGCCGCCGATTCCGGGCATCGACCTGGCGGGCGTGCATACCTGCTGGACGCTCGCCGACGCGCGCGCCATCGCGGAGCGCGCGGGGCGCGGCAGCCGCGTGCTGCAGATCGGCGCCGGCTTCATCGGCTGCATCATCATGGAGGCGCTGGTGGCGCGCGGCGCGAAGCTCACCGTGGTCGAGAAGGGCGACCGCATGGTGCCGCGCATGATGACCGAGAAGGCCGGCACCATGATCCGCCATTGGGTCGAGCGCAAGGGCGTCGGGGTGCGCGTGAACGCCGGCGTGGCGAGGATCGAGGCGGACGGCGACGCGCTCGTCGCCACCCTCGACGACGGCACGCGCGTCGCCGCCGACGTCGTCATCTGCGCGGCCGGCGTCCGTCCCAACGTCGCGTTCCTCGCCGGCAGCGGCGTGACGATCGGCCACGGCATCCACGTCGACGACCGCATGCGGACGGACGTGCGCAACGTCTTCGCCGCGGGCGACGTCACGGAGGCGTCGGGCTTCCACACGGGAGAGCGCGAACTCAACGCCATCCAGCCGAACGCCGCCGACCAGGCGCGCGTCGCCGCGATCAACATGGCGGGCGGCGAGGCGCATTTCCAGGGCGCGCTGGCGATCAACGTGCTCGACGCGCTGGGGCTGATCTCGACCTCGTTCGGCCAGTGGTGGGGGGCCGAGGGCGGGCAGGGCGTCGAGCGCTGCGACGAGGAGCGCTACCGCTACCTGTCGCTGCAGTTCCGCGACGACGTGCTGATCGGAGCGACGAGCATCGGCTGGACCGACCACGTCGGCGCGCTGCGCGGCCTGGTGCAGGGGCGGCTGCGGCTCGGTCACTGGAAGGACCGGCTGCTGCGGGACCCGACGCAGTTCGCCGCGGCCTATGTGGCGCAGGCGCACCAGGCGGCGGCGTAGCAGGATCGCGTGAAAGTCACGTTCAAGGCCTATGCGATGCTCGCCGACCATCTGCCGGCGAGCGCGCGCAGCACCAATGCGCTGGACGTCGAGGTGCCGGAAGGGACGACGATCGTCGATCTCATCGAGCGCTTCGGCCTGCCGCGCAAGATGTGCCATCTGGTGCTCGTCGACGGCCGCTTCGTGCCGCCGGAAGAGCGGGCCGGGCGCGTCTTGCGCGACGGCGAGGCCCTCGCCGTCTGGCCGCCGATCGCCGGCGGCTGAGCCCGGCCTGCCGCCAGGAGCTTCGCGCTTTTCTTCCGGCGCGGCGGCGGACGAGGCGCTCTCCCGTGCTACCATTCGCGCCGGCGGGCCTCCCCGCATTGCGGGGTGGTGAACCTGGTCAGGTCCGGAAGGAAGCAGCCACAGCCATTTACCGCAAGTGCCGGGGGTAAGGCTCGCCACCCCGGCTTCCCGCCTCCCCGCAACAATTAAATACAAGTTTGTATTGCGAGGACATATCTCGGTCACCTAGTCTTAGTCAAATGCCGTCACCTCGGCATTCATTGAAGAAGGAGACCCGGATGAACATCAAGAGCAAACACATCGCCGCCGTGCTGGCGGTCAGTGCCATGTCCTTCGGCCTTGCGGCAGGTGCGCAGCAAGGCCCGGGCGGGGGCATGGGACCCGGCGGCGGCATGGGGATGGGCGATTGCCCGATGATGGGCGATCACGCGGCGCACGCCGAGCAGCAACTCGCCCAGTTCAAGACCCAGCTGAAGATCACGCCGCAGCAGGAGCCGCTCTGGCAGGCGTTCGCGGAGAAAGTGAAGGCGAGCGCCGGGATGCGCGGCAAGGCCATGCAGCAGGGAATGCAGCAGATGACCGCGCCCGAGCGCATGAACCGCATGGTCGAGCACATGAAGGAGCACACCGCCGCCATGGAGGCGGTCAACGATTCCTTCAAGCGCCTCTACGACGCGCTGACGCCCGAGCAGAAGACCGTCGCCGACAAGTACCACCCGTCCGGCGGCCAGATGGGACAGAAGCACGGCCCGCACGGCGGCATGCACGGCGGCCCGAGCGGCGGCATGGGCGGCGGCATGGGCATGGGCGGGCCCGGCGGGCAGCCGCCCGGCAGCAGTGCTCCGGCACCGCGCTAGGTTTTCGATTCACCTCCCTGTTGGCGCTCGCGCTTCGGCCCGAGCGCCTTTTTTATGCGCCGGGCGGGACAACCTGCTTTGGTAGAATCGCCAGATGAGCTACCAGGTCCTCGCCCGCAAGTGGCGCCCGAAATCCTTCGCGACCCTGGTCGGACAAGAGCACGTCGTCAAAGCGCTGACGCATGCCCTCGACCAGCAGCGCCTGCACCACGCCTACCT
>DAIDAU010000338.1 GCA_027310465.1 Rhodocyclaceae bacterium | reverse complement strand
TCGCGCGGGCGCATCGTGGTGCGCGACCGCCGCAAGCTCGAGGCGCTCGCCTGCGAGTGCTACGCCATGCTGCGGATCAGGGACGCGGGGGAAACACCGGCGCGCCGGCGAACGGCGTGCCGGAAAGCAGTGCCGCGATCTCGGCCTCGGCAGCGGCAAGGCGCTCTTCCCCGACCGCGTCGGCCTTGGTCAGCGCCACCGCGCCGCGCGTCAGCCCGAGCAGCTGCGCGATCGCCAGGTGCTCGCGCGTCTGCGGCATCGGTCCGTCGTCGGCGGCGACGGCCAGCAGCAGGAAGTCGATGCCGGTGGCGCCGGCCAGCATGTTGTGCACCAGCTTCTCGTGGCCGGGCACGTCGACATAGCCGAGCTTGCCGTCGTCGGTGTAGGCGTAGCCGAGATCGAGCGTGATGCCGCGCGCCTTCTCCTCCAGCAGGCGATCGGTGTCCACGCCGGTGAGCGCGCGCACCAGCGTGGTCTTGCCGTGGTCGATATGGCCCGCGGTGCCGACGATCATGCGGCGGCGATCTCCTTCGAAGTCAGCTTGTAGACGAAAGCGGCCGGATCGAGGCTGTTGAAGACGCTGCCCGCATCTTCGCCCTGCGGATACATGAGGAAGGGAATCCGCGGCCGCCGCGAACCCGGCAGGGCGACGTCGTGGGCGAAGTTGTACGCCAGCCAGTTCATCTCCCAGGCGCCGAACAGCGTCTCGCGCGCCGCGACGACGGTTTCGTCCTCCATCGCCAGACCGCCCTTCTCCTCGAGCACGACCTTGCGCACGTCGGCGGGATCGACCGGCACCCAGCCGTAGCCGGACAGCCAGACTTCGGCACGGCAATGCTGCGCCCGGCTGATGTCGCCGCTCTTGCCCAGGCTCTTGTAGCCGAAGCGGGAATCGGCGACGCGCACGCCATAGACGTCGCGCGCCGGCAATCCCGCGGCGCGGGCCAGGCCGACATAGAGGGAGTTGAGGTCGGCGCACTTGCCCTTGAGGTTGCCGGTCTCCAGCATGCTGCGGATGTCGCCGAAGCCGCAGCCGAGGACGTTCGGGTCGCGCGCCGTGTTGTCCACCACCCACGCGTAGATCGCCCGCGCCTTGTCGAGATCGCTGGCGGCACCCTTGACGATGCGCCGCGCGGTGTCGTCCACGATGCCGCCCAGCGGCAGCAATTCGGTGGGGCGCAGGTAGAGGGCGCGCGTCGCCTTGTCGAGCGGCGGGACTCTGGTCGGCCGGGTGAAATCGACGAAGCGGTCACGCGCGGCGAAGCGGCTCACGACCTCGAGCAGCGGCGCCGGTTCGCCGGCGTCCCATTCGGCCGCCAGCATGCGCGCGCCGTAGGCCGGATCGCGCAGTTCGCGCACCGACACGGCGTTGCCTCGCCAGAGATTGCCCATCGGCTTGATCCAGGCGGCGTCCTCGACGGACGGCAGCGGCAGCCACACGCGCGGCGCCCCCTTCGCCGAGGCGGGCTCGAGCCGGGAGGTCACCTCGAATATGCGCCAGCCGTCCGCCGGCCTGGGCTTGAAAAGGTTCTCGCCGGCCAGGGGCAGGCGCGGAACGGCGAAGGCAGCGGCCGTCAGCGCCGCGGTCTTGAAGAAACTTCTGCGA
>DAIDAU010000319.1 GCA_027310465.1 Rhodocyclaceae bacterium | reverse complement strand
GTGCTGCGCGGCGCGGAACAGCACCGCCTGGGACCGCAGCTTCAAGCCGCTCTCGCGGCGCGCCAGGATCTGCTCGGCGACGTAGCCCGCCTGGTCGGCGTCGTCGCGCACGGAGACGAGCCGCGGGCGCTGCGCCGACGCGCGGTCGGTATGGAGGTTCTTGCAGAAGCGTTCGCTCGCCAGCCCGATGACGGCATTGGCGGCGTCCAGGATCGGCTGCGTCGAGCGGTAGTTGCGCTCCAGCGTCACGCGGTGCGCCGCGGGCGAAAACTGTTCGGGGAACTCGAGGATGTTGCGCACCGTGGCGCCGCGGAAAGCGTAGATCGACTGCGCATCGTCGCCGACGACGGTGAGGCCGCGGCCGTCGGGCTTGAGCGCCAGCAGGATGGCCGCTTGCAGGCGGTTGGTGTCCTGGTACTCGTCGACCAGCACGTGGCTGAACTGCTCGCCGAGCTCGCGCGCCAGCGCCGGTTCGCCGGCCATCTGCGCCCAGTAGAGCAGCAGGTCGTCGTAGTCCAGCACGTGCTGCGCCTGCTTGGCCTCGACATAGCCGAGGAACAGCTGCTGCAGCTCGGCCTGCCATTCGGCGCACCAGGGGAAGGTCGATTGCAGCACGCTGCCGAGTTCGGCCTGCGTGTTGACGGCCGCCGAGTAGATCGCGAGGCAGCTGCCCTTCATCGGAAAGCGCTTCGCCTGCGTCGACAAGCCCTGCTCGTGGCGGACCAGGTTCATCAGGTCGGCGGAGTCTTCGCGGTCATGGATGACGAAGGCCGGATCGAGGCCGATGCGGCCGGCGTAGTCGCGCAGCAGCCGCGCGCCGACGCCGTGGAAGGTGCCCGACCACGGCAGCAGCGCGGCGGCGTGGGCACCGGCAGGCGCCAGCAGGCGCGCGACGCGCCGCGTCATCTCGTCCGCGGCGCGGCGCGAGAAGGTCAGCAGCAGGATGCGGCCGGGATCGGCGCCGTGCGCGATGAGACGAGCGACGCGGTGCGCCAGCGTCGCGGTCTTGCCGGATCCTGCCCCGGCGATCACCAGCAGCGGCCGGTCGCGGTCGGGGCAGTCGGCGCCGATGCCGAACTCGGCGGCTTCGCGCTGCGCTGCGTTGAGTTCCAGCTGCGCCGCCGCGGCGCTCATCGGCGCGCGCTCCCGGCGCGCCGTGCCGGCGCTTCCGCGGCGGCATAGCGGCGCACCAGCCCGATCATGACGCCGTAGATCTCCAGCGTGCCGCGCGGGCGGATCACCGGGAAGGCCTTGTTGTGCGGGCGCAGGACGAACTTGCCGTTCTCCCGCGCGAGCTCCTTGAGCGTGAATTCGTTGTCGACGATGGCGACGACGAAGTCGCCGGCCTTGGCCGCCACGCCGCGGTCGACCACCGCGATGTCGCCGTCGTTGATGCCGGCGTCGACCATCGACTCGCCGCGGATGGGGATCAGCGCCGTGCGCGAGGGCGCGCGGATCAGGTACTCGTCGACGAAGAAGGGTTCGCCGGAGACGTCGTTCGCCAGGAGCGGCATGCCGGCCGGCACGCTGGCGTCGGCCAGGGCGCGCTCGAAGAAGCGCTTGGCCGGCACCCATGCGTCGTCGTCCGGCGTGCGGTCGAGGAAGCCCTGCGTCTCGAGGCGTTCCAGCAGCTTGCGCGCGGCCGCCTTGGAAAAGCCGATCAGTTCGGCGATGCGCTGCTGCGAGGGAATGCGGCGCGCGTCGGCGTAGTAGTCGCGCAGTTTGGCGAGGTGCTCGGCGTCTCGGTTGGGCGTGGGCATCGCGGCTCCGTCGGTATTCGAACGGAAACCATGATAGTGCCCGGACGGAAACCTGTCAAAAGGCTGCGCCGGGCACTGTCTCCGGCTAGCTGGAGATCGCCGCCTTGCAGTCCTTGAGCGTCGTCGGGCCGTCGGCCAGCGTCGCCGCGCCAGCGGAGAGATCGAGCACCGCCGCGCCGTTGGCGAAGCGCGCTTCGCCGGTCTTGCTCAGCCGCACCTCGCGATCGGGCAGCATCAGCCACACGGCGCCGTCCTCGAGATTGCGTACATAGAAATTCTTCCCGCCGGCGCACTGGTAGGCCGTGGCATTGGCGGGCGCCTTCGAGCGGTCCTGGTGTTTCTCGCCGCCGAAGGGCCACAGGTTGACGTTGAAGCTGCCGCAGGCTGCCAGCGAGAGGCCGAGCGCGGCTGCGAGCGAGGTGCGGGCGAATCGGAACATCATCTGAGCGGACCCTGTTTGAGGAAGGCGCATCTTGCCACAGTTGCGTCAGGCCGCCACGTCTTCCGCCGTCGCGTCGGCCCAGCAGTTCGGCGTCTCGAAGAGGCGCACGCGCTCGAGCCTCAAGTGGTTGCCGTAGGTGTCGCGGTAGACGGGCGCCAGCGTGGCGAAGGCAATGCGCGCAAGATTCTCCGCGGTCGGCACGCGATCGAGCAGCACCGTCTTGTGCCCGGGCAGCGTGGCGAGGAATGCCACCACGGCGGCGTCTTCGCGCCAGGCGAGGAAGGCGTGGTCCCAGGCGGCGACGATATGGCGCTGCGCCAGCGCCTTGACCTCGGAGAAGTCCATCACCATGCCGTTCGCCGGATCGCCGGCGGCGTCGATGACGGCGCCGGACAGGGTGACTTCGATGGCGTAGCGATGGCCGTGCAGGTGACGGCACTGGCTCTGGTGGTCGGGGATGCGGTGGCCGGCGTCGAACTCGAGGCGGCGCGTGATCTGCATGGGATCGGTGATAAGCTGGAAGGCCGCGAATTATAGCAGTCCCGCTCGTGAGCTCCCCCGCCCAGCCTCTCACCGTCGAGGATCATCGCCGCGACAGCGCGGCGATGACTTACGTCTATCCGGTGGTGTCGCGCCGCGCCGGCGGGGTGTCGGTGGGCATCAACCTGAACCCCAACAACGCCTGCAATTGGCGCTGCATCTATTGCCAGGTGCCCGATCTCACGCGCGGCGGACCGCCGCCGCTGGATCTCGCCCAACTGGAACGGGAACTGCGCCGCATGCTCGACGACATCCGCGGCGGCAGCTTCATGGCCGAGCGGGTGGCGGAGCATCTGCGCGTGCTGGCCGACGTGGCCTTCTCCGGCAACGGCGAGCCGACCAGCGCGGCGGAATTCCCGCGGGCCGTGGCCATCGTCGCGCGCGTGCTCGAGGAGCAAGGGCTTGCGGGGAGCGTCAAGCTGCGGCTGATCACCAACGGCAGCCTGCTGGGCCGCGCCGCCGTGCGCGAAGGCATCGCGCACATCGGGCGGCTCGGCGGCGAAGCCTGGTTCAAGATCGACGCCGGCAGCGCGGCCGCCATGGCGCGCATCAACGGTACGCGCCAGAAGCCCGAGACGGTATTGCGGCGCCTCAAGTCCTGTGCCGGGCTATGCGAAACCTGGGTGCAGAGCTGCTTCTTCGCGCTCGACGGCAATGCGCCCACGGAAGCGGAGGTCGCCGACTACCTTGCGCTGCTGCGGGAGGGCAGGGCAAGCATCGCCGGCGTCCATCTCTACGGACTGGCTCGGCCATCCCATCAGATGGAAGCGTCGCGGCTGACGCGCCTCCCGGCGCCGTGGCTGGAGGCGCTCGCCGTACGCGTCCGCGACCTCGGACTCACCGTGCGGGTGAGTCCGTAAGATCGGGATTCCGGCTTCAGCCCTTCTTCGCCGCCTTGGCTTGCTTCTTCAGGCTCTTGAACAGGTCCTGGTCGTGCGACCTCAGAAAGTCGATGACTTCGAAATCTTCCTTGCGCACCTTGTTGATGTCGATCTGTTCGACGTGCACGAGGCGCAGCAGGTGTTGAACCGGACGGGGCATGTTGCGGCCGCTCTCGTAGCGGGAACCGCCGCTCTGGGTGACGCCGAGCTTCGACCAGAATTGTTGTTGGTTGAGGCCGAGCTTGCGACGGATTTCGCGGGCGTCGATCTTGTCTGTGGC
>DAIDAU010000301.1 GCA_027310465.1 Rhodocyclaceae bacterium | reverse complement strand
AAACGATAGGTGTAGTGGCGGATGAAGGTGTTGTTGCGGATGAACAAGCCGTCGAACTCGGCCAGCCGCCCGATATCGTCGCAGCCGAGGCGCTCGGTGCGGATGCCGAGATCGCGGGCGGCCTGTTCGAACTTCGCGATGGCGGCGTCGTTGGATGCCGGACAGCGATCACCGGGATCGCGCAGGATGGCCAGGGCGAACCCGTCCGCATGCGGGCGGGGGCGCCCATCGAAGCAGCGCTGCAGGGCGGCCACCAGCAGGCGCGCCGGGCGCGGCGACTCCAGGTCCTTGAGCAGCCAGGCGCTGGGCAGCGCGCGATGGCCGCGCGCCTCGGCCAGCAGGGAGACGTAGTAGCCGTAGCGCTGATAGCCCTTGCGCCGCGAGAGATTGACCACTTGGGTGCCGCGGCTGTCGCGCCAGGCGGGATCGGTGAGATAGGCGCGTGCCGGCACGGTGCTGATGCCGGGCACGCGCAGGGCGCAGTTGCCGGGATCGTCCACGACGACGGCGATGTTCATGGCGGCGCGGCCCGTTGCGGACTGACGATCAGCAGGTTGGCGTCGTGCGTGACGATGCCGAGCAGGATGGCCGCGACGGCGCGGTCGATGTTCAGCCAGTAGTCGCGCGCCGGTCCGTAGGGATGCGGACTGTAGGGATCGGCCACCAGCACCTTGCGCTCCGGCCTGTCGTAGCCGGCCAGCACGACGAAATGCCCGCCGGGCAGGCCGCGCACGTCGTCGGGCTCGTCGTCCGGTCCGTACTCGCGCCGGGCGCGATAGAGATAGGTCGAGCTCAGGCCGGTGATGATCGGCAGGCGCCGGCGCAGCATGCCGCGCAGCAGGTAGCGCGAGAGGTCGGCCATGCGCAGCCGGCCGCCGAGGCGCAGGAATTCGAGGTAGCCCTGGGTGACTTCCTGCACGCGCACGTCGTGCGGCTTGGCTTCGCGCTGGCGCTCGAGGCGCGCCGCGATGTCCACGTCGGCGGAGAACCAGGTCGGATCGAATACCGTGACGTTGAAGGTGTAGATGGTCGCGTCGAAGCCCTGGCGCAGCGCGTCGCAGGCGAGGAACACGGCGACGGTGCCGCCGCGCTCGAGCTTGCCGGTGCGCGCGATCACATCCGGGAGCGTTTCGTCGCGTCCCCAGTAGCGGTAGATCGCATGCAGACACGTGGGGCCGCAGGTCGTCTCATCCGGCTGGGGCAGGATGTCCACGGGCAGGCGGAGGATGGGGGGCAGGACCATCTGGGATGTACCCAACTGGGCGTTGGATTCATCCTAGACCATGGGGTTCCGGCGCGCGCCAATGCGGCACACGCGCCATTGCCGATCCGATCGGGCCCAGGCGGCCCGATCAGCGCTCCACCGCAAACGCTTAGTCGATGACGTGCGAGACCAGTCCGTCCGCCAGCTTCGGCTCGAACCAGGTCGACTTGGGCGGCATCACCTGATTGTTGTCGGCCACCGCCATCAGCGCTTCCATGCGCGTCGGGAACATCGCGAATGCGGCGGCCATCTCGCCGGAGTCGACGCGCTTTTCCAGTTCCGGCAGGCCGCGGATGCCGCCGACGAAGTCGATGCGCTTGTCGCGGCGCAGATCGGCGATGCCGAGGACGGGGCCGAGCACGTGGGCCGACAGCAACGAGACATCGAGATTCTCGACGGGATCCTCGACGAACAGCTTCGGGTCGACGTTGAGACGATACCAGCGGCCGAGCAGGTAGAGGCCGATCTCGCCGGGGCACGAGGGCTTGACGGCGCCGCAAGCCGGCGCGACGAGGAACTTGGCCGCGAGGCGTTCGAGGAACTGTTCGGCGGAGAGGCCGTTGAGGTCCTTCACCACGCGGTTGTAGTCCATGATGCGCATCTGGCGATGCGGGAAGATCACTGAAAGGAAGTAGTCGCTCGACTGCTCGGCGCCGGGCTTGCGGCGCGCGGCGGCGACGCGCGAGGCCGCGGCAGAGCGGTGGTGGCCGTCGGCGATGTAGAGCGCCGGCATGGCGTCGAAGGCGGCGGTGATGCGCGCGATCAGCGCGGTGTCGCGCACCGCCCAGATCGTGTGGCGGATGCCGTCGGGCGCGGTGACGTCGGCGTCGGGAACGCCGCTGCTGGCCTGCGTCAGCAGCTCGTCGGCGGCAGGCTGGGACGGATAGGCGAGCAGCACCGGCCCCGTCTGCGCGTTCAGCGCCTCGATCTGGCGCACGCGGTCGTCTTCCTTGTCGGGGCGCGTGAATTCGTGCTTCTTGATGCGGTTGGCGTCGTAGGCGGCGACCGATGCTGCCGCGACGAGCCCCGTCTGCACATGCTCGCCCATGACGAGGCGGTAGGCGTAGTAGCAGTCCTGCGCGTCGCGCGCCAGGATGCTGGCGTCGATCATCTTCTTCAGGTTCTCGACGGCCTTGGCATAGACGGGCGGTGAATAGACGTCGATGCCTTCGGGCAGGTCGATCTCGGGCTTCGAGATATGCAGGAACGACCAGGGCTTGCCGGCAGCGCGCTCGCGCGCCTCCTCGCTCGACAGCACGTCGTAGGGCGGGGCGGCGACGGCCGCGGCATTGCCTGCGGTCGGCCGCAGGCCGCGGAAGGGGCGGATCAGGGACATGGCGTTTTCCTTATTGCGCGCTGCGCCCGCTCAGCGGGCCACGCAGGGCTTCGTGCGCTTCGCGGATCATCTTCTCGGTGGTGGGCCAGTCGACGCAAGCGTCGGTGACCGAGCAGCCGTACTTGAGCTTGGAAAGGTCGGCGGGGATCGGCTGGTTGCCGGCTTCGATGAAGCTCTCGATCATCATGCCGACGATAGACTTGTTGCCGAGGCGGATCTGGTTGACGCAGTCGTGCATGACGAGCGGCTGCAGCTCCGGCTTCTTGTAGCTGTTGGCGTGGGAGCAGTCGACCACCACGTTCTGCGGCAGCTTCGCCTTCGCCAGCGCCTGCTCGGCCATGGCGACGCTCACCGTATCGTAGTTCGGCCGGTCGCCGCCGCCGCGCAGGACGATGTGGCCGTAGCGGTTGCCGCGCGTGCGCACGACGGCGGAGCGCCCCTGCATGTTGATGCCGAGGAAGCTGTGCGGACTGCCGGCGGAGATGATCGCGTTGATCGCCGCATCGAGCGAACCGTCGGTGCCGTTCTTGAAGCCGACCGGCGTCGACAGGCCCGAAGCCATCTCGCGGTGCGTCTGCGATTCGGAAGTGCGCGCGCCGATCGCGGTCCACGACACCAGGTCGCCCACGTACTGCGGCGCGATCGGATCGAGCGCCTCGGTGCCGGCCGGCAGGCCGAGCTCGTTCACGGCGAGCAGGAATTCGCGCGCCTTCTGCATGCCTTCCTCGATGTGGAACGAGTCGTCCATGCGCGGGTCGTTGATGTAGCCCTTCCAGCCCGTCGACGTGCGCGGCTTCTCGAAATAGACGCGCATCACGAGCAGCAGGCTGTCGGCGACTTCGTCCGCCAGCGCCTTCAGCCGGCGCGCATAGTCGAGGCCGGCGACCGGATCGTGGATCGAGCAGGGGCCGACCACGATGAAGATGCGGTTGTCGCGGCGGTCGAGGATGCGCCTCATGGCGCGGCGGCCATTGACGACGGTCTGCGCGGCGGTTTCGGAAAGCGGCAGGCGGGAGTGGATTTCCTCCGGCGTCGGCATGGCGTCGAAGGCTTCGATGTTCAGGTTTTCGGTCTGTTGCATGAAGAACTACCGGGATTGCGGATTTGAGCGGCGCCCGGACGGATCGGGCTGCGCCGGAAGGCAGGCATTCTACTCGAAGCGTTGCAGCGCAGCGAAAGCGGCCCCGGCGGCCTCGGGAGGCCTCGATCCGCGCGAAATCCCTGCTTTCGTCATAGTTGACAAAATACCTGCGGCATTCAATTCTGGGGACACGCGCCCGCTCGAGGCGCAGACAACCCCATGGAGATCCCTATGAGAATTCCAAGACCCATGACAGCCGTTGCCATGGCGGCCCTGCTGGCCGTTCCGTTCGCCGGCTTCTCGTCCGTGGCGCTCGCCGAGACGGTGAAAGTCGTGCTCAGCGGCGACCTCGAAGTGCCGCCGGTCAAGACGACGGCCTCTGGCAGCGGCACCATCACGGTGAACCCCGACAAGACGGTGAGCGGAACCATCGCCACGACCGGCGTCGACGGCACCATGGCGCACATTCACACCGCGCCGCCCGGCAAGGCGGGACCGGTGATCATCCCGCTGGAGAAGAAGGGTGCGCACGATTGGGCCGTGCCCGCAGGCGCGAAGCTCAGCGACGAGCAGTATCAGGCGTTCAAGTCCGGCACGCTCTACGTCAATGTGCACTCGGCCGCCCACAAGGAAGGCGAAATCCGCGGGCAATTGACGCCTTAGCGCGGCGTCAGCGCTCGGCGGTGCGCCCGGCTGCGGAGCCGTCGAGCTTGCGGAAAAGCTCCCGCACGGCCGCGACGCGCTGGGCGAGCGTCGGGCTTTCGCGCTTCCACGCCAGCTTGTCCGGGCCGGCGAGCTTGAAGCTGCGGTCGGACTGGATGAGGCGGATGATGGCGGCCGGGTCGATCGGCGGCTGCGGCACGAACTGGACCTGGATCGAGCCGGCGCCGGCGTCGAGCTTCGCCACGCCGAGCGGCCGCGCGAAGATGCGCAGGCGGTGCGTCTCGATCAGCGCCTGGGCCTGCGGCGGCAATTCGCCGAAGCGGTCGATCAGCTCCTCCTGCATCGCGCGCAGATCGTCTTCGTTCTCGCAGTTGGCGAGCCGCTTGTAGAGCGTCAGGCGCTCATGCACGTCGGGGCAGTAGGCGTCGGGCAGCAGCGCCGGCGCGCGCAGGTTGATCTCCGAGGTGACGCCGAGCGGCTGCATCAGGTCGGGAATCTCCTCGCCGTTCTTGAGCGCCTTGACCGCCGCGTTGAGCATGTTGGCGTAGAGCGCGAAGCCGACTTCCTGCATCTCGCCGCTCTGGTTCTCGCCGAGGATCTCGCCGGCACCGCGAATCTCGAGGTCGTGCATGGCGAGGAAGAAGCCCGCGCCGAGCTCCTCCATCGCCAGGATGGCGTCGAGCCGGCGCTGGGCCTGCGCCGTCGGCTTGGCGTCCTCGTGCGTCAGCAGGTAGGCGTAGGCCTGGTGGTGCGAGCGGCCGACGCGGCCGCGCAGCTGGTGGAGCTGCGCCAATCCGAACTTGTCGGCGCGATCGATGACGATGGTGTTGGCGTGCGGATTGTCGATGCCGGTCTCGATGATCGTCGAGCACAGCAGCAGGTTGTGCTTCTGCTGCGTAAACTCGCGCATCACGCGCTCGAGCTCGCGCTCCGGCAGCTGGCCGTGGCCGACGACGATGCGCGCCTCGGGCAGCAGCTTCTCCAGCCGCTCGCGCATGTTGTCGATGGTCTCGACCTCGTTGTGCAGCAGGTAGACCTGGCCGCCGCGCTTGAACTCGCGCAGGCAGGCCTCGCGCACCAGGCCGTTCGACCAGCGCGAGACGAAGGTCTTGATGGCGAGCCGCTTCTGCGGCGCCGTGGCGATCACCGAGAAATCGCGCAGGCCTTCGAGCGACAGGCCCAGCGTGCGGGGGATCGGCGTCGCGGTGAGCGTCAGCACGTCGACCTCGGCGCGCAAGGCCTTGAGCGCCTCCTTCTGGCGCACGCCGAAGCGGTGTTCCTCGTCGATGATGACGAGACCGAGGCGCGAGAACTGCACGTCCTTCTGCAGCAGGCGGTGGGTGCCGATGAGGATGTCGATCTTGCCGTCGCCCAAGGCGCGGATCGCCTCGGCCTGCTCCTTCGCGCTCTTGAAGCGCGACAGTTCCGCCACCTTGACCGGCCAGTCGGCGAAGCGGTCGGCGAAGGTCTGGTAGTGCTGTTCGGCGAGCAGCGTGGTCGGGCAGAGCACCCCCACCTGCTTGCCGTCGGCGACGGCGACGAAGGCGGCGCGCAGGGCGACCTCGGTCTTGCCGAAGCCGACGTCGCCGCAGACCAGGCGGTCCATCGGCTTGCCCGACTTCATGTCCTCGACGACGGCGTCGATCGCTGCCAACTGGTCGGGCGTCTCCTCGAAGCCGAAGCCGTCGGCGAAGGCCTCGAGGTCGTGCTGCTTGAAGTCGAAGCGATGGCCGGAGCGCGAGGCGCGCTGCGCGTAGAGATGCAGCAGTTCCGCGGCCGTGTCGCGCACCTGCTCGGCCGCCTTCTTCTTCGCCTTCTCCCACTGGCCCGAGCCGAGCCGGTGCAGCTCGACGGCGTCGGGGTCGGCGCCGCTGTAGCGCGAGATGACGTGCAGTTGCGCGACCGGCACGTAGAGCGTCGCGCCTTCCGCGTATTCGAGATGCAGGAACTCGCTCATTTCTCCCTCCGGGCCGGCGCCGTAGTTCAGAGAAACGAGGCCGCGATAGCGGCCGATGCCGTGGGATTCGTGCACCACGGGATCGCCGATGCGCAGTTCCGAAAGGTCGCGCAGCCAGCCTTCGAGGCTGGCGTGGCGCGCGTCGCCGCGGCGGTGGCGCGGGCGCGCCGTCGCGGCATAGAGCTCGTTCTCGGTCAGGACGGCGAGGCCGGCGTCCGCGACCACGAAGCCGCCCGACAGCGGCGCGGTGCCGAGCATGAAGCGGGCTTCGCCGCCGAGGAAGGCGGCGAAATCGGCGCAGGGTTCCGGCTGAAGACCGTACTCCGCCAAGTACTCCGCGATCGTCTCGCGCCGCCCGGCCGATTCGGCGAGCAGCAGCACGCGGCCGGGAAAGCCGGCGAGGAATGCGGACAGCGCGGCGAGTGGCTCGTTCGCCTTGCGATCGACGGCGACGGGCGGCGGCGCGACGGCGGGCCCCGGCTCGCCTTCGGCCGGCTGCACCAGGCGCGCGAAGCGGTTGGCGGCGACGAAGAACTGCTCGTCGGTGAGGAAGAGCTCCTTCGGCGCCATGACCGGACGCGAGCGGTCGCCGCTCAGCATGCCGTAGCGTCCGTTCAGGTCGCGCCAGAACTCGGCGATGGCGCCGGGGACGTCGCGATGCAGCAGCAGCACGGCATCCGGCGGCAGGTAGTCGAGCAGCGTGACGGTCTCGTCGAAGAACAGCGGCAGGTAGTACTCGATGCCGGCGGGCAGCGCGCCGTTCGAGACGTCCTTGTAGAGGGCGATGCGCGAGGCATCGCCCTCGAAGGTCTCGCGGAAGCGGCTTCGGAACTTGGTGCGGCCGGCTTCGCCGATCGGGAATTCGCGCGCCGGCAGCAGGCGGATCTCCGGCACCGGGTAGAGGGTGCGCTGGCTGTCGACGTCGAAGGTGCGGATGGTCTCGACCTCGTCGTCGAACAGCTCGATGCGGAACGGCAGCTGCGTGCCCATCGGGAACAGGTCCACGAGGCCGCCGCGCACGCTGTATTCGCCGGCGGCCACCACCTGCGTCATCGGCTGGTAGCCGCCGAGCGCCAGCTGCTCGCGCAGCTTGTCGAACTTGAGGCGATCGCCCTTCTTGAGGAAGAAGGTATGGGCCGAGAGGAAGGTCGGCGGCGCGAGGCGCGCCAGCGCCGTCGAGGCGGCGACGATCAGCACGTCGCACTCGCCGCGCACGACGGCGTGCATCGTGGCGAGCCGCTCCGAGACGAGATCCTGGTGCGGCGAGAAGCTGTCGTAGGGCAGGGTCTCCCAGTCGGGCAGCAGGTGGACGCGCAGCCTCGGCGCGAACCAGGCGATCTCGTCCTGCAGCCGCTGCGCGTCGAGCGGGCTGGCGGCGACGACGGCCAGCAGCCGCGCGCCGGCGCGTTGCGCGATCGCCAGCGCGTCGGCCGAACCGGCGAGAGGCGGCAGGTCGAGGCGGTGGCCGGGTTTCGGAAATGCGGAAGCGGCGAGTGGCGGCAGAAGCGCCGGGGGAGCAGCGGACACTATGGGAGGCGGTGAAGCAAAGCACGAATTATAGTCGCCGCGATTCGGCCGGACTCGCCGGGTGCGATCTACAATCGCGCCATGACGCCCTACGCATTCGACATCGCCGGCCTCGCGATCAGCGCCCTGCTGCTGGGCGCCTACCAGTATTTCCTCGCCCGCAAGGAAAGGCGCGATCCGACCTACACGGTGCGCGCCATCAATGCCCTGGCGCGCACGGCCTGGGTCGAGACCGTCATGGCCGAAGGCAAGGACATCCTGGCGGTGCAGACGCTGCGCAACTCGACCATGGCGGCGACCTTTCTCGCGTCGACCTCGGTGCTGCTGATCATCGGCGTGCTGAGCCTGTCCGGGCAGGGCGACAAGCTCGAGGTCACCTGGCATACGCTGAATCTCTACGGCGCCCGCCACACCGAGCTGTGGCTGACGAAGCTGCTGTTCCTGCTGCTCGACCTGTTCTTCGCCTTCTTCAGCTTCTCGATGTCGATCCGCGTCTTCAACCACGTCGGCTACATGATCAACGTGCCGCTGGCGCTCGGCCACAAGCCGTTTTCTCCGGCGCACGTCGCCGTCCACCTCAACCGCGCCGGGCATTTCTACAGCCTCGGCATGCGTGCCTACTACTATGCGGTGCCGCTGGTGTTCTGGCTGTTCGGGCCGCACTTCATGCTGCTGGCGACGCTGGCGCTGCTCTTCGTGCTCTACCGCGTCGATCGCGCGCCCAAGGTCTTCGCGCGCGACTTCGCCGACTGAGCGGCGGCCTACGCCCGCTCGGCGGTCTTGTCCTGGCGGGTCTTCGTCATCTTGTCGAGCGAGCGCCTGAGCTTCTGCGACCACGCGTCGCTGCCGAGGTTGCGCGCGTAGCCGGCGAGCGAGCCGAGCAGCTGCCGATCGCTCCAGCCCTGGCGCTTCGTCAGGTCGAAGGCGATGGCGTCGGCCTCGCGGGCCTGATCGGCATCGCTGTGCGCGCTGACGATCTCCGCGCCCACGACCGAGGCGGTCGAACCGGTGAGCGTCGCCAGGCCGCCCGTCAGGCTGGTGATGGGCATGAGCAGCTGGACCAGGAGCGACAGCAGGAGGCTGGTCGCAGACTTCTCGTCGTGGTGGCGCGCGATGACGTGGGCCATTTCCCGCGCGATGACGAAGGCCAGCGCCCGGTCGTCGGGATTCGCGCGGCGCACGCCGCGGTAGATCACGATCTTGCCTGCGGAATCCGAGGCGCTGCCCGGTTCGGCCTTGTCGGCGACCGCGAAGGAGAAGGCCGGGACGCGCTCGCGCAGTTGCGGATAGGCCTCGTACGCGGCGCGCGCGAGATGCGCGCCGATGCGCGAGACCTGCCGGTCGAAGCTCCTATCGACCGCGCACGGCGTGCCGCTGCAATCGCTCGCGGCCGGGGCGGCGACCGCCAGCCGCACGTCCATGTCGACCGACGAGTAGATCGAACTGACGGGCGCGGGCGCCGTGAGCTGCGGGCGGCCGCCGGGGGCGGTGCCCGCGCAAGCCGCGAGCGCCAGGCAAAGCGTCGCGGGAAATACGAGTGTTCGATCCACGGAAATCGCGCCGGCCGATGATGGCGTCAGTAGAGAACATTTCCGGCTCCGGCGCGATGTGGCATCAGGACTACGTGTCTTCCGGTAGCGGGCGCTACAGCAGGGCGACCTCGGCGGCGCTGACGGCGACGCGGAAGTCGGCGCCGTAGCAGATGAGCTTGCTGTCGCTGTGCACCGCGGCGACGATGAAACGGTTCTCCACCTTCATGCCGCGGCGATGGGCGCGCTGTACCACCGGCCGAAAACTCTCCTGCTTCAGGCTGACGATGCGGCCCACGTAGCGTTGCAGTCTCATCGGGTCTCCCTCTCATGCCGATCGCCGGAAAAGTCGTCCGACGAGGGTTCGCATACTAAGGAGCGGCTCCGCAAGACCGAATTCCACCCTTCCGGTATTTTCCGTACCGGTTTCCGGGTAAGAAGTGCGATTGGCGTTCCAGCGACCTGACATCGTAGATGACATGTGGCTTTCGTTGAATTGACATAGCCGTGAGGCAAACGTCAGAATCCGTTTGCATAAGATTCCGCGTCCGCGACGACGATGTTGGAATATGACAGGGCTGCGCCGCCGACCCGTCCGCGCGTTTCTCCAAGAAGAAATTACTGACAGACTCCGCCTCCCTGAGGCGAACGACGCGCGAGGATCCAATGCAGGAAGAGGCATCCGGTGCCGCGGCGCCGATGGAGGGAGATGCGCTGCTCTGGCTGCTCGGCAGTCTGTGCGGGCTCTACCGCATTCCCTTCGAAGCCGCGCTGATCGCCGGCCAGTATCCGCCACCGCATAGTCGGGGCACCTTTCACGACGCCGCGCGCGCGCTCGGCCTCAGGACCGGCACCGGTCCGCTGCCGAGCGACTCCTGGACCGGGCAGCCGCTGCCGTCGATCGCCTTCCTGAAGTCCGAACCTGTCGAGGAACGCGACGCTGCTGCGATCCCGGTCCTCATCCTCAAGACGGACGGCGTCAAGCTGCTGTACTTCTGCCCGGGCGCTCAAACACCCGAAACGATGACCGCGGAAGAAGCCGCCGAACGCTTCGAACCCGAACTCATCCTCGTCGCCCGCGAACACGCCGGCGACGGCGAGCGCGACGCCATCGCCGGCTTTGAAACCGAAAAGCCGACCTTCGGCTTCAAGTGGTTCATCCCGGAACTCCTCAAGCACAAGAAGATCTGGCGCGACGTCCTCGTCGCCTCGCTCGCCATCCAGCTCGTCGGGCTCGCCACGCCGCTCTTTACGCAGGTCATCATCGACAAGGTCGTCGTCCACCAGACCAACAGCACGCTGATCGTCATCGGCGTGGCGCTCGTCATGTTCATGATCTTCACCAGCGTCATGACCTGGCTGCGCCAGTATCTGGTGCTCCACACCGGCAACCGCATCGACGCCGTCCTCGGCAGCCAGGTCTTCCGCCACCTGCTGCGCCTGCCGCTGCCGTACTTCGAGCATCGTCCCACCGGCACGCTCGTCGCGAGACTGCACGGCGTCGAAACCATCCGCGAATTCGTTTCAGGGGCCGCCGTCACGCTCGCGCTCGACTTTCCCTTCCTGCTGATCTTTCTTGCGGTGATGTTCGCCTACTCATGGCAACTGAGCCTGATCGCCGTAGGACTGCTCGGCTGCATCTGCGCCATGAGCGTGCTTGTGGTACCCATCTTCCGCGAGAAGCTAAACCGCCAGTTCATGCTCGGCGCCCGCAATCAGTCCTTCCTCACCGAGTACGTTTCCGGTATGGGCACCGTCAAAGCCCTGCAAATGGAACCGCACGTCGAGCGCCAGTACGGCGACTTCCTCGCCCAGTACCTCGCCGCCGGCTTCGGTACGAAGCAGATCGGCAACACCTACAACGTCGTCGCCAACGGCATCGAGCAGGTGATGACCTTATCGATCCTCATCGTGGGCGCCCTGCTGGTGATGCAGAACGACGGCTTCACCGTCGGCATGCTG
>DAIDAU010000293.1 GCA_027310465.1 Rhodocyclaceae bacterium | reverse complement strand
TCCGGCGGTGATCTGGTCGCATGCGCGCCTCACCTACACCGAGGTCGCGGCGGCGCTCTACGACAAGGAGGCCGCCGCGCGCAAGAAGCTGGCGCCGCTGCTGCCGCATCTCGAGCATCTCGACGCGCTCTACCGCGTCCTCGCGCAGGCGCGCGAGAAGCGCGGCGCCATCGACTTCGAGACGCTCGAGACGCGCATGGTGTTCGACGATCAGGGCAAGATCGAGACGATCGAGCCCTACGAGCGCAACGACGCGCACCGGCTGATCGAGGAATGCATGCTCGCCGCCAACGTCTGCGCCTCCGATTTCCTCAAGGAGCGCGGCCATCCGGCGCTCTACCGCATCCACGAAGGCCCGACGCCCGAACGGCTGACCAAGCTGCGCGACTTCCTCGGCACCTTCGGGCTGCCCCTCGGCGGCGGCGAGGATCCCAGCGCCAAGGACTACGCCAAGCTGCTCGACAGGATCCAGGGCCGTCCCGACAAGCAGCTGCTGCAGACCGTGATGCTGCGCTCGCTGCGCCAGGCCATCTACAGCCCCGACAACGTCGGCCACTTCGGCCTCGCCTACGAGAGCTACACGCACTTCACCTCGCCGATCCGGCGCTATCCCGATCTGATGATCCATCGCTCGATCAAGGCGGTGCTCGGCAAGAAGAAGTACGAACCGGGCGCCTGGGAGGCAATCGGCCTGCACTGCTCCGCCACCGAGCGGCGCGCCGACGAAGCGACGCGCGACGTCGAAGCCTGGCTCAAGTGCTACTACATGCAGGACCGCGTCGGCGAGGAATTCGTCGGCAGCATCTCGGCCGTGGTCCCCTTCGGCATCTTCGTCGCGCTCGACACGGTGTTCGTCGAAGGCCTGGTGCACGTCTCGGAACTCGGCGCCGACTACTTCCACTTCGACGAGTCCGCCCATGCCATGGTCGGCGAACGTACCGGGCGGCGCTACCGGCTGGCGGATCGCGTCCGGGTGCAACTGACGCGCGTCGACCTCGATCAAAACAAGATCGACTTCCGCCTGGTAGAGGAGAAGCACGGGGCCCACACCGAGGAGCGGCCGGGCAAGAAGCGCAAGTAGGCGCTTCCCGCCGCGCCTTCCCGCCGCGCCTTGTCGGCCTGGGCCAAAAGGGCTATGCTCGTGACAACAACCCGGGAGTCGAAGGATCGGAAATGGCCACCGTTTCTTCCAGCTCCGGTTCGACGGCCGCGCAATACGGCCTGGCGCAGCTAAGGCTGCAGCAGACCCGGCGCAGCGCCGAGCAGGCGGAGCAGACAGCGCAGATCCTGCAGTCGCAGGCGGCGGCCGCTCGACGCGAGGCCGACCAGGCGGACGAGCGGGCCCGGCAGATGGAGGTCGACGCGTCGAAGGCCCAATCGAACGCGGTCCGGGCGAGACAAGGATTGGCGTTGCTGCAAACGACCGGCCAGAACGAAGCGCGGCTGACACGGGTTTCGAGCAACGCGGTGGTGCAGCAGAGCGGCCAGGCGGCCACCACGAGCGCGGCTCCGGTGGTGAACGCGCAAGGGCAGGTGACAGGGAGAGTGGTCAATACGACCGCTTGAATGAAAGGACGATCATGGCGATTAACGTGACTTCTTCGACGAGCTCGGCGACGCTGCGGCAGACCCAGCAGAACCAGACGCAGGCGGCGGCGAGCGACGCGGCAAAAGAGACCGCCAACCGGGAAGAGCAGGCCAGGAAGGCCCGGCAGGCCCAGCAGGCGAACAAGCCCGAGCAACCGAAGCCGGTGGTGAACACCCAGGGCCAGGTGACGGGCACGACCATCAACGTCAAGGCCTGACGAAGCCGCCGGCGGCATCCCGGCGGGCCGCGCCGGGAGGCGCGACCCCACGATCCCGGTCCGGGGATCGCGGGCGGAACGCTAGAATCGCGCCTTGCCCGAAAGGAACGCGATGAGCGACACCCGCCTGATCCACGGCTTTCACGCCGTCCTCTCCAAGCTCCGCCACGCTGCGGACGACGTCAAGGAAATCTATCTCGCCGAAGGCCGGCAGGATGCGCGCGTGCGCGACCTGCTGCGCGTCGCCGAAAATGCCGGCGTGCGCGTGATGCCGGTCGACGCTGGGCGTCTCGACGGCATGGCGGCGGGGCAACGGCATCAGGGCGTGGTGGCGAAAGTGTCGGCGGTGCAGCGGCACGTCACGCTCGACGACGTGCTGGACACGCTGGCGGAACCGGCATTGCTGCTGGTGCTCGACGGCGTCACCGATCCGCACAATCTCGGCGCCTGCCTGCGCGTCGCCGACGCGGCCGGCGCGCATGCGGTGGTGGCGCCGAAGGATCGCGCCTGCGGGCTCAATGCCACGGCGATCAAGGTCGCGTCGGGCGCCGCGGATACGGTCCCCTACATCACCGTGACCAATCTCGCGCGCAGCCTGCGCGACATGCAGGAGCGCAACGTCTGGGTGATCGGCGCCGCCGGCGAGACCGAGCGCGACCTCTATGCCATCGACCAGAAAGGTTCGGTGGCCTGGGTGCTGGGCGCGGAGGGAACGGGACTGCGGCGCCTGACGCGCGACACCTGCGACGATCTGGCGTCGATCCCGATGCACGGCACGGTGGAAAGCCTCAACGTCTCGGTGGCCGCAGGCATTTGCCTGTTCGAGGCGCGCCGGCAGCGGCGCGGCTAGCTCTTTACCAGAGCTTCCACCAGGGCTCCTTGCGGTCGAGCCCGCGCGCGTAGTACTCGCTCTTGGGGAAGTTGGTGCGCATCACGCGCTCGGTGTCGTCGCGCAGGTCGTTCATGCCCAGCGCGTCGTAGGCCTTGATCATGATGAACAGCGCTTCCTCGTTGGCCGGCGCGTCCGTGTAGGTCTTGACGGCGGTCTGCGCGCGATTGACGGCGGCGACGTAGGCGCCGCGCTTCATGTAGTAGCGCGCGACATGGACCTCATATTGCGCCAGCGCATTGACGATGTACTTGAGGCGCAGCGTCGCGTCCGGCGCGTACTTGCTTTCCGGGAACTTGGTCGCCAGTTCCTTGAGCGCGTCGAAAGAGTCCTTCATCGCCTTCGCATCGCGCTCGGTGATGTCCTGGTTGCTGACGTAGCCGATCAGGCCGAGGTCGCCGTTGAAATTGGCCAGTCCCTTGAGGTAGTAGGCGTAGTCGACGTTCGGATGGTTCGGATGCAGGCGGATGAAGCGGTCGCAGGCGGCGATGGCGGATGCCTTTTCCTCCTGCCGGTAATAGGCGTAGGCCACCTCGAGCTGCGCCTGCTGCGCATAGCGGCCGTAGGGATAGCGCGCCTCGAGCTTCTCGAAGTACTTGATGGCCTTGTCGTAGGCGCCGTCCTGCATGGAGCCCTTGGCTTCGTTGTAGAGCTTGTTGGCGGACCAGCCGGCGGTCTCGTCGATTTCGTCGGGCAGCAGGCCGCAGCCGGCACCGAGCAGCGCGAAGAGTACGGCCAGCAGAGACGCTAAACTACGCATGATGAACATCCCGCAATCGAGTCGCGGCGATTATAGCGCAGCGCCCCGGTCCGCCCCGTCCGTGCTCGCCATTCCGCTGGAATGCGCGGGGCTGCGCCTCGACGCCGCTCTGGCGCAGGTCTTCCCCGAGCACTCGCGCAGCCGCCTGCAAGGCTGGCTCAAGGAAGGGCGCATCCTCGTCGACGGCGCGACGGCCGACGCGAAGCGCAAGGTCTTCGGCGGCGAGACGGTGGCGCTCGACGTGCCGCCGCTGCCGGCCGAGACGGCGCAGCAGGCCGAGGACATCGCGCTCGCCGTCGTCTTCGAGGACGCCCATCTGCTGGTCATCGACAAGCCGGCGGGGCTCGTCGTCCATCCTGGCAGCGGCAACTGGTCGGGGACGCTGATGAACGCGCTGCTGCATCACGCGCCGCAGCTCGCGCAGATCCCGCGCGCCGGCATCGTGCACCGGCTCGACAAGGACACCAGCGGCCTGCTGGTCGTGGCGAAGACGCCGGCGGCGCAGACCGACCTGGTGCGCCAGCTGCAGGCGCGCAGCGTGCGCCGCCATTACCTGGCGCTGGCGCTCGGCAAGGTGGCGCGCGACGGCACGGTGGATGCGCCGATCGGCCGCCACCCGGTGCAGCGCACCAAGATGGCGGTCGTCGGCGGCGGCCGCGACGCGCGCACGCACTATGCGGTGCGCGAGCGCTTCGCCCACGCGACGCTGGTCGAATGCCGCCTCGAGACCGGCCGCACCCACCAGATCCGCGTGCACATGGCATCGATCGGCCATCCGCTGGTCGGCGATCCGGTGTACGGCCGCGCCAGGAGCGGCGACGCGCGGCTCGACGCCTTTCCGCGCCAGGCGCTGCATGCCTGGCGTCTCGCGCTGATCCATCCGCGCAGCCGCGCCGAAATGGCCTGGGAAGCGCCGCTGCCGGCCGACATGGCGAAGCTGCTCGAGGAGTTGCGCCATGCTTGATGCGATCGTGCCGGACTGGCCGGCGCCGCCCAACGTGCGCGCCCTGTCGACGACGCGCCGCGGCGGGCGCAGCGGCGGACCGTACGACAGCTTCAACCTCGGCGACCACGTCGGGGACGATGCGGCCGCCGTGGCGGCGAATCGGGCGCTGCTCGGCGAACGGATGCCGGCCGCACCCTGCTGGCTGAAGCAAGTGCACGGCACCCGCTGCATCGACGCCGACGCCTGCGAACCCGGCAGCGAAGCCGACGCCGGCTTCTCTCGAAGCGGTCGCCGCGCCTGCGCCGTGCTGACCGCCGATTGCCTGCCCCTCCTGCTTTGCGACGAGGCGGGCAGCGTCGTCGCCGCCGCGCACGCCGGCTGGCGCGGCCTGGTCGCCGGCGTGATCGAGGCGACCGTGGCGGCGATGCAGAGGCCCGGGAGCGCGCTGCTGGCGTGGCTGGGTCCGGCGATCGGGCCGCGGGCTTTCGAGGTCGGCGACGAAGTCCGCGCAGCCTTCACGGCCGCGGATTCCGCCGCTCGCGATGCCTTCGTCCCGCACGGTTCGGGCAAGTGGCTGTGCGATCTCCACGCGCTGGCGCGGCTGCGGCTGCACAAGCTGGGCGTCCAGCGGATCCACGCCGACGCGTCCTGCACCTTCGAGGACCGCGCGCGTTTCTATTCCTATCGCCGCGACGGGGTTACCGGGCGCACGGCCTCCCTCATCTGGCTTGAGTCATAGGCGCTGCGCGGGATGAAAGGGCCGGCTGGCCTGGCCGGCGGGCGGTAACCGCATGGCCGTCGAGACATTTGACACCCTTCATGGTGCAATGCAAAATCAGCGGTCCCAATCTGGAGCCGTCGGATGCCTGCCCCCCAAGACGACAACTCGGCCGCGCTTGCCGCCATGTTTCAAGCCGGACAATCTTTCGCCCAAGGTTTCATGCAGTGGATGATGCATGGCTCGACTGCGATGCAGAACGGACTGCCCTCCGCCCCGCCGGCCGGCGTGATGCCTTCGGCGTGGAAGCCGGAGACCGAGGAGATGGTCGAGCTGCAAAGAGCGTGGACCGAGCGCCACGCGCAGCTGTGGAACGCCATGCTGAGCCGCAAGCCGGGCGATCCGGATCCCATCGTGGCGCGGCCGGAGCCGGGCGACAGGCGCTTCGACGGCCCGGGGTGGGCTGAGAGCCCGATCTACGACTACGTCCGCCAGGCCTACCTGATCAACGCCGAATACCTGAAGAAGATGGCCGAGGCCGTGCCGGTCTCGAACGGCCTGTCGAAGGACCGCATGCGCTTCCTGATGCGCCAGTACGTCGATGCGCTGGCGCCGTCGAATTTTGCCGCGACCAATCCGGAATTCGTCAAGAAGGCGCTCGAAACCCAGGGCGAGAGCATCACCCAGGGCATCCAGAACCTCATCGCCGATCTGGAGAAGGGCCGCATCTCGATGACCGACGAGAGCGTCTTCGAGGTCGGCCGCAACCTCGCCGTCACGCCGGGCGCCGTGGTGTTCGAGAACGACCTGATGCAGCTGATCCAGTATTCGCCGCTGACGGAGAAGGTCGCCAAGCGCCCCTTCGTCATGGTGCCGCCCTGCATCAACAAGTACTACGTCCTCGACCTGCAGTCCGAGAACTCCTACGTGCGCTACGCCGTCGAGCAGGGCCACACGGTGTTCCTCGTCTCCTGGCGCAACGTCAAGGCCGACCTCGGCCACAAGACCTGGGACGACTACATCGAGGAAGGTCCGCTCACGGCCTTCCGCGTCGCGCAGGAGATCTGCGGCGTCGACCAGGTCAACGCGCTGGGCTTCTGCGTCGGCGGCACCATCATCTCGTCGGCGCTGGCGGTGGCCGCGGCGCGCGGCGAGAAGCCGGCCGCGTCGCTGACACTGCTCACCACGCTGCTCGACTTCACCGATCCCGGCGAGCTCGGCTGCTTCATCGACGAGGCCTCGGTGGTCGCGCGCGAGAACACCATCGGCAAGGGCGGCCTGCTCGCCGGCAAGGAGCTCGCCTCGGTGTTCTCGGCGCTGCGCGCCAACGACCTGATCTGGCAATACGTCGTCGGCAACTACCTCAAGGGCGGCAAGCCGACGCCCTTCGATCTGCTCTACTGGAACTCCGACTCGACCAACCTGCCGGGCCCCTTCCTCGCCTGGTACCTGCGCAACATGTACCTCGAGAACAACCTGCGCGTGCCGGGCAAGCTGTCGATGTGCTCCGTGCGCGCCGACCTCGGCCGCGTCGACATGCCGGCGTTCATCCTCGCCACGCGCGAGGACCACATCGTGCCGTGGAAGTCCTCGTACCTCGGCCGCGCCCTGCTGGGCGGCGAGACGACTTTCGTGCTCGGCGCCTCCGGGCACATCGCCGGCGTGATCAACCCGGCGGCGAAGAACAAGCGCAGCCACTGGATCAGCGACAGCAAGACGGCCAACGCCGACGAGTGGTTCGCCACGGCGACCGAGGTCAAGGGCAGCTGGTGGCCGCGCTGGGCCGAGTGGCTCGGGCGCTTCGCCGACGGCGAAGTGCCGGCGCGCGGGCGCCTGGGCAGCAGGAAGTACGCGCCCACCGAGCCGGCGCCGGGCCGCTACGTGAAGGAAAAAGCATAAACACTGGAGAGGAGACGAAATGCAGCGAACGGCACTGGTGACGGGAGGCATGGGCGGCCTGGGCGAAGCGATCTGCGTCAAGCTCGCGGCGCTCGGCGACAGGGTGGTCACCACCTACAGCCCGAACAACATCAAGGCGCAGGAATGGCTGCGCCGCATGAACGACATGGGCTACGGCTTCCGCGCCTATCCGTGCGACGTCACGGACTTCGACGCCTGCCGCGACTGCGTCGACCTGGTGGCGCGCGAGGTCGGCCCGGTCGACGTGCTGGTCAACAACGCCGGCATCACGCGCGACATGACGTTCAAGAAGATGACCAAGGCCGACTGGGACGTCGTGATCCACACCAACCTCGATTCGGTCTTCAAC
>DAIDAU010000144.1 GCA_027310465.1 Rhodocyclaceae bacterium | reverse complement strand
CACTGCCGCCTGGGAACCGATTTTTTCCGCCGGCAGACTGGTGCGGATCACATAGATGCCGTCGAGCCCCGCCTCGGCGGCAATCTCCTCCTGCCTGCGATGAAACGTGAAGCGGCCGTCGGCAATATCGAGCACGAAGTGCTTCTTCATCTTGTGCATGTCAACCACGGCTCCGACCGCGAGTCCGATCGCCCCGGCATCATGCGTTGCGGGCTTGCGCCGCACCGCATCCGCAATGCGCGTCAGCCGACGTTCCGTCGCCTGCAGAAGCTCCTTGCGCTTCCTCGCTCGCTCCTCGGCCAGCGCCGGATTACGGCAGGCGACGAGCCGCTCGCCGGGAAAGTCGGGCGAGGTGATCTCGGCCAGATCGCGGTCGTCGAACAGGGAGAGCTGCAATGGCCCAGTGTCAGCGGCGAGCGCGGCGATCTGCGGCGCCCTGAGGCAACTGATCCAGTCGAGCCCGGCCGGCGCCAGCTCTTCGGTGATCCGCGCCGACGTGATCATGCCGCGGTCGCCGACCAGCGCCACGTGAGATAGTTTGAAACGGCGCTTCAGCTTGTCGATCTGCTCACGGATCGTCTGCGGGTCGCTGGTGTTGCCCTCAAACACCTCGACGGCCACCGGCGTGCCGTCCGCTGCGCACAGCAATCCGTACACGATCTGCGGACGGTCGGGCCGATGATCCCGGCTGTAGCCGCGCTTGGCCAGCGCGCAGCAACGGCCCTCCATGTAGCTCGATGACACGTCGTAGAGCACCAAGGTGCCGTCGGCGAGGTGCCTCTTGGCCAGCGCGGCCTCGATGCGCGTTTGCTGCGCCATTAGCCAGTCGAGCGCGGCGTACACCTCGCGCTCGGCGACATCGACGAGACCGACCGACAGCGCCAGGCTGGAGGTTGCCGTCTCCGGCGCCAGCGCGCGGTGGAAGGCGAGCTTCGATCCCGGCGCGATGATCCGTTGAATGATCATCGCCTCGATCAGATTGCGCGCGCGCTTGTCGACGCCGCTGCGGCCTTGCAACGTTCGTTCGAGCCCGAGCTTGCGGATCATAGCCTGCACCGCAGCCACATGGCCGTGCGGCAGACTGCGAACCATCGCGAAGCCGGGCTCTGCCTCGCGTTTGCCCGAGACCTTGCCGCCATCGAGCAGCGCCTCGATGCCGTCGATCAGTCCCTGCGGTAGCTTCGATAAATTGGCCAGCGTGCGTTTCTTGACGCGCCCGCCCTCGCGATAGCTCTCGCGCAAGAGAACCGCTGGCGGCGATTTCCGGTTGGGGATCGTGTCAATGAACATGACCGCCAGGAATCACTGTTCGCGGCCGATGGCAAGAGGGTTACATGGACACACTATGGCGCAGGGAAACCACTCAAAGCTCCGTCCCGACTCGACTTTCAAGTCGAACACAGTGAAAAGTTCGGTTTAGGCGGTCGGCTACTGGACACGAGGAAGTGGCACGCCAAGCAGTGCGGATGCCTGCTGCTGCAGGGCCGTGGGGCGGGCGAGCATTTGGATCGTGCGGCGCTCGCCGAGCGGCAGCGCCATCT
>DAIDAU010000285.1 GCA_027310465.1 Rhodocyclaceae bacterium | reverse complement strand
ATTGAAGAGTCACTGCTGGGTTGGAAAGAGTACGAGATGGAGGTCGTGCGCGACAAGCACGACAACTGCATCATCGTCTGCTCGATCGAGAACCTCGACCCGATGGGCGTGCATACCGGCGACTCGATCACCGTCGCGCCGGCGCAGACGCTGACGGACAAGGAATACCAGATCCTGCGCGACGCCAGCATCGCCGTGCTGCGCGAGATCGGCGTCGACACCGGCGGCTCCAACGTCCAGTTCGCCATCAATCCGCAGGACGGTCGCATGATCGTCATCGAGATGAACCCGCGCGTGTCGCGCTCCTCGGCGCTGGCGTCGAAGGCGACCGGCTTCCCGATCGCCAAGATCGCGGCGAAGCTCGCCTGCGGCTACACGCTCGACGAACTGAAGAACGACATCACCGGCGGCGCCACGCCGGCTTCCTTCGAGCCCTCGATCGACTACGTCGTCACCAAGGTGCCGCGCTTTGCCTTCGAGAAGTTCCCGCTCGCCAACGACCGCCTGACGACGCAGATGAAGTCGGTCGGCGAGGTCATGGCGATCGGCCGCACGTTCCAGGAGTCGCTGCAAAAGGCGCTGCGCGGCCTGGAAACCAGCGTCTACGGCTTCGACGAACTGGCCGCCGAGCGCGAGGACATCGCGCACGAACTGGCGAATCCCGGCGCGCAGCGCATGTGGTATCTCGGCCAGGCCTTCCGCGACGGCTTCACGTTCGACGAAATCCGGAATCTGACCAAGATCGATCCGTGGTTCCTGGTGCAGATCGAGGAGATCATCGGGCTCGAAGGCGAGATGCGGGGCAAGCCGCTCGCCGGCTTCGATGCCGACAGTCTGCGACAGTTGAAGCGCAAGGGTTTCTCGGACCGGCGCATCGCCAGCCTGACGGGAGCGAGCGAGACCGAAGTGCGCAACCGCCGCCATGCGCTGAACATCCGCCCGGTGTTCAAGCGCGTCGATACCTGCGCTGCCGAGTTCTCCACCTCGACCGCCTACATGTACTCGACCTACGAGGACGAGTGCGAGGCGCGGCCGACCGATAGGAAGAAGATCATGGTGCTCGGCGGCGGTCCCAACCGCATCGGCCAAGGCATCGAGTTCGACTACTGCTGCGTCCACGCCGCGCTCGCCATGCGCGAAGACGGCTACGAGACGATCATGGTCAACTGCAATCCAGAAACCGTGTCGACCGACTACGACACTTCGGATCGCCTCTACTTCGAGCCGCTGTCGCTCGAGGACATCCTCGAGATCGTCGCCGTCGAGCAGCCGACCGGCGTGATCGTGCAGTTCGACGGGCAGACGCCGCTCAAGCGCACGCGCGACCTCGAAGCCAACGGCGTGCCCATCATCGGCACCAGCCCGGACATGATCGACGCCGCCGAGGACCGCGAGCGCTTCCAGCAACTGCTGCACGGCCTCGGCCTCAAGCAGCCGCCCAACCGTACCGCGCGCACCGAGGAGGACGCCATCCGCATGGCGGCCGAGATCGGCTACCCGCTGGTGGTGCGTCCTTCCTACGTGCTCGGCGGCCGCGCCATGGAAATCGTCCATGAGCAGAAGGACCTCGAGCGCTACATGCGCGAGGCCATCAAGGTCTCCAACGACTCGCCGGTGCTGCTCGACCGCTTCCTCAACGACGCCACCGAAGTCGACGTCGACGCGCTGTCCGACGGCAAGCAGGTGATCATCGGCGGCATCATGGAGCACATCGAGCAGGCGGGCGTGCATTCGGGCGACTCGGCCTGTTCGCTGCCGCCCTACAACCTGTCGAAGAAGCTGCAGGACGAGATGCGCCGCCAGACCGAGCGGATGGCGCGCGGCCTCAACGTCTGCGGCCTGATGAACGTGCAGTTCGCGATCCAGGGGCAGGGCGACGACGCCGTCGTCTATGTGCTGGAAGTGAACCCGCGCGCCTCGCGCACCGTGCCCTTCGTCTCGAAAGCCACCGGCCTCCCGCTGGCGAAGATCGCCGCGCGCTGCATGGCGGGGCGCTCGCTGGCCGAACAGGGCGTGACGAAGGAAGTGATCCCGCCCTATTTCTCGGTGAAGGAAGCGGTGTTCCCGTTCATCAAGTTCCCGGGCGTCGACACCATCCTCGGCCCCGAGATGAAATCCACCGGCGAAGTCATGGGCGTCGGTCGCACGTTCGGCGAAGCCTATGTGAAGTCGCAGATCGCTTCCGGAACGAAACTGCCGAAGTCGGGCAAGGTCTTCATCAGCGTGAAGCCCGCGGACAAGCCCAAGGCCGTGCAGGTGGCGCGCGAGCTTCACGATCTCGGCTTCACCCTGCTGGCGACGCGCGGCACGGCAGCGGCGATCGAAGCCGCCGGCCTTCCCGTCATCGCCGTCAACAAGGTCAACGAGGGCCGCCCGCACGTCGTCGACATGATCAAGAACAACGAGATTTCGCTGATCATCAATACCGTCGAGGAGAAGCGCCAGGCGATCGTCGACTCGCGCTCGATCCGCACCAGCGCGCTGGCGCAGAAGGTGACGCTGTTCACCACGGTCGAGGGCGGCAAGGCGGCCTGCGAAGGCATGCGCCACCAGGGTCTCGAAACCTATTCGCTGCAGGCGCTCCACGGAGAACTGGCGCAATGAGCAAGGTGCCCATCACGCTGCGCGGCGCCGAGATGCTGCGCGAAGAACTGAAGCGTTTGAAGACGGTGGAGCGGCCCAACGTCGTGGCCGCGATTGCCGAGGCGCGCTCGCACGGCGACCTGTCCGAAAACGCCGAGTACGACGCGGCGAAGGAGCGCCAGGGATTCATCGAAGGCCGCATCGCCGAAGTGGAAGGCAAGCTGGCCAACGCCCAGATCATCGATCCGGCGTCGCTCGATGCCGACGGCCGCGTGGTGTTCGGCGCCACCGTCGAGATGGAAGACGTCGACGGCGGCCAGACGGTGACCTATCAGATCGTCGGCGACGACGAGGCCGACCTCAAGCACGGCAAGATTTCGCTGAATTCGCCCGTGGCGCGAGCGCTGATCGGCAAGTACGCCGGCGACGTCGCCGAAGTGCAGGCGCCCGGCGGCAAGCGCGAATACGAAATTCTCGACGTCAAGTACGAGTAGTCATTCCGACATGCTGCGCATGACGGAATAACTCCGGCGATTGGAGCGAACGCTGCGCGTCGCTCAATCGCCGGGTGGCGAGGCTAGCGGGAGCTGGTGGTGCGGCGGCGGGGGCGTTCGAGAGCGGCGGCGGCTTGTTTCTTGGTTTGCGGCTTGCTGCGGCGACTCGTGGCGGATACCTTTTCGTCCGCGGGTTTTTCGCGCCACAGTACTAGGACATTGCCGATGTGCTGCACCGGCGCGCAGTCGATCTGCTCGCAAATCTCGGTCAGCAGCGCCTCGCGGTCGTCGCGCTCGATGCCCTGTAGTTTCACCTTGATCAGTTCGTGAGCTTTCAGGCTGCGGTCGATTTCCTTGAGTACCGATTCGCTCAGGCCTTTGCCCGCGACGGTGACCAGGGGATGCAGATGGTGGGCGGCGGCGCGCAAGTGCCGGCGCTGTTCAGGAGTCAGTTCGATCATGGGGGTTATTCTAGCGCGATGACCATCAAGTCCCGTCGCCACAAGAAGAGCAAGGCGTGGATGCACGAGCACGTCAACGATCCCTACGTCCAGCGGGCGCAGAAGGAAGGCTGGCGCTCGCGCGCCGTCTTCAAGCTGCTGGAGATCGACGAAAAGGACAAGCTGCTCAAGCCCGGCATGATCGTGGTCGATCTCGGTGCCGCGCCGGGCAGCTGGTGCCAGTATGCGGCGAAGCGCATCCAGCCCGGCGGCCGCCTGATCGCGCTCGACCTTCTGGAAATGACCCCGCTGCACGGAGTGGAATTCATTCAGGGCGATTTTCGCGAGGATTCCGTGCTGCATCAGTTGGAAGCCGCCCTGAATGGCCGCCCGGTCGACCTTGTTTTGTCGGACATGGCCCCCAATATGTCGGGCATAGCCGCATCGGACCAGGCGCGGGTGATGCATCTGGCTGAGTTGACGCTGGATTTTTGTCGTGCCTGGCTGAAACCCGGCGGCGATCTTCTGGTCAAGGTCTTTCAAGGATCCGACTTCACGGCGCTGCACAAGGCCATCAAGTCGGTGTTTGGAACGGTCGCGGTGAGGAAGCCGGCGGCGTCCCGCGACCGCAGTGCCGAGACTTATCTTTTGGCCCGACGGAAGGCGGCTGACGCTTGCTTGACGGCCGAAAGTGACTAGAATGGCTCATCCACGGGTGAGCGTACTGTGAGGTAGCTTTTGAACAATCTCTTCAAGAATTTCGCGGTCTGGCTGGTGATCGGCGTCGTCCTCATGACGGTGTTCAACCAGTTCAATGCCAGGCAGACGGCGCAGAACACGATGGACTACTCCCAGTTTCTCGAGGAAGTGAAACAGGGACATATCTCCAAGGTCGTGATCCAGGGTCGCACGCTCGAAGCGACGACGCAGGAAGGCAAGAAGATCACGTCCTATGCGCCGCCGGATCTCTGGATGGTTTCCGACCTGCTGAAGAACAACGTCAAGATCGTCGCCAAGCCCGAGGAAGAGCAGTCCTTCCTGATGAACATCTTCGTGTCGTGGTTCCCGATGCTGCTGCTGATCGGCGTCTGGGTGTTCTTCATGCGCCAGATGCAGGGCGGCGGCAAGGGCGGCGCGTTCTCGTTCGGCAAGAGCAAGGCGCGCATGCTCGACGAATCGGCCAACAGCATCACCTTCGCCGACGTCGCCGGTTGCGACGAGGCGAAAGAGGAAGTCGGCGAACTGGTCGAATTCCTGCGCGATCCGTCGAAGTTCCAGAAGCTCGGCGGCCGCATCCCGCGCGCCGTGCTGATGGTCGGCTCGCCGGGCACCGGCAAGACGCTGCTCGCCAAGGCCATCGCCGGCGAGGCGAAGGTGCCGTTTTTCTCGATCTCCGGCTCCGACTTCGTCGAGATGTTCGTCGGCGTCGGCGCGGCGCGCGTGCGCGACATGTTCGAGCAGGCGAAGAAGGCGTCGCCGTGCATCATCTTCATCGACGAAATCGACGCGGTTGGCCGCCAGCGCGGCGCCGGCCTCGGCGGCGGCAACGACGAGCGCGAGCAGACGCTGAACCAGCTGCTGGTCGAGATGGACGGCTTCGAAGGCTCCGTCGGCGTCATCGTCATCGCCGCCACCAACCGTCCCGACGTGCTCGACCCGGCGCTGCTGCGTCCGGGCCGCTTCGACCGCCAGGTGGTGGTGCCGCTGCCCGACATCCGCGGCCGCGAGCAGATCCTGAAGGTGCACATGCGCAAGGTGCCGCTGTCGACCGATGTCGACGCCTCGGTGCTGGCGCGCGGCTGTCCCGGCTTCTCGGGCGCCGGTCTCGCCAACCTGGTGAACGAGGCCGCGCTGTTCGCCGCGCGCGCCAACAAGCGCCTGGTCGACATGGAGGACTTCGAGCGCGCCAAGGACAAGATCATGATGGGGGCGGAGCGCCGCTCGATGATCATGCCCGAGGAGGAGCGCCGCAACACCGCCTATCACGAATCCGGCCACGCCGTGGTCGCGAAGCTGCTGCCGAAGACCGACCCGGTGCACAAGGTCACGATCATCCCGCGCGGCCGCGCGCTGGGCGTGACGATGCAGCTGCCGACCGAGGACCGCTACAGCCAGGACCGCATCCGCCTGCTGTCGACGATCGCCGTGCTGTTCGGCGGCCGCATCGCCGAAGAGATCTTCATGAACCAGATGACGACCGGCGCCTCCAACGACTTCCAGCGCGCCACTGACATGGCGCGGCGCATGGTCACGCAGTGGGGCATGTCGGACAGCCTGGGCCCGATGGTCTACGGCGAGGAGGAAGGCGAAATCTTCCTCGGCCGCTCGGTCACGACCCACAAGAACATGTCGGAAGCCTCGCTGCAGAAGGTCGACGGCGAAATCCGCCGCATCCTCGACGAGCAGTACGCCCGCGCCAAGAAGCTGATCGAGGACAACCGCGAGAAGGTCGAAGCCATGACCGCCGCGCTGCTCGAATGGGAAACCATCGACGCCGACCAGATCGACGACATCATGGCCGGCAAGCCGCCGCGTCCGCCGAAGCCCAGCTCGCCGCCGAAGACGCCCGGCAGCGATGCGCCGGCAGGGTCAGCGCCGACGGCGCCGGCGCCCGCCGCCTGAGTCCCAGGAGCCAGACGCACCACCGAATCCCGGCCGAGCGCCGGGATTCTTTTTTCGGCTAGTCGAACTCCACGTCGTCGCGGCGGATCCATTCGCGCTCGATGCCGAGGCGCAGCGTCACCAGCCGGTTTTCCAGTTCGGAGAGCGCGTCGTCCGACCAGCGATCGAGCGGGCCGAGCAGGCTCTGCACGCGGTAGAGCACCGCGGCCATTTCCTTGGCGGGTTTCAAATTGTCGAGTTCCATAGGGCGTCCTGAACCGATCAACGGCCGTTCCGGGGCGCGCCGGCGTCGAACACCGACGACAGATCCTTGACCGCCGCGTCGCGGGTTCCGAGCGGCGCCAATCCGAAGCGCCGCTCGATGGTGGCGAGGATCGAGGTCGTGTCGTGCACGACGTGGTCGACCGCGAAATCGCGCTTCAGGAACGGGGCGATCACCAGGGCAGGAATGCGCGTGCCCGGGCCCCACCGGTCGTAGGCGCCCTTGCCGTTGGCCTTGCCGGGCGGCGGCACGTGGTCGGCTGTTCCGCCGAACTCGTCGTAGGTGACGACGATCATGGTGTCGCGCGCGCAGGCGCCGCTCTCGATCGCCTTGAGCAGTTCGACCAGATGGTCGTTGCCGGCGCTTTCGCTGGCGTAGCCCGGGTGCTCGTTCTCCGCGCCGGCCGGCTTCACGAAGCTTACCGGCTGCAGCTTGCAGCGGTGCGGCCGTGAGCCCCGGGCGAGCTCGATGAATTCCGCTTCGTCGCGCAGGTGCTGCGCGCGCGCTGCCGTGCCCGGCGCGAAGTTGGCGAAGTAGTTGAAGGGCTGGTGATGGAACTGGAACAGCTTGTCGGGACACTTCGGCCAGGCCGAGTTCGGCATCGCGTTCGGATCGGCGCAGGCCGGACCGTCGCCATTGGTGTAGCCCGGCTGCTTCGGATCGCCCTCGGCATTCGCCCAGCCGCCCGAATACCATGCCCAGCCGATATGGGCTGCGCTCAGCGAATCGCCTATGGTCCGTGTGGTGAGCATGGGCAGGCGCTTGGTGTCGGACGTTCCCGGCGCATAAGGCCATGCGAAAGGCATGATCGTATTGACCGCAAAGTCGCCGCACACCACGTCTTGCGGCGTCGGTGCGCGGCCTGCGGCCGGATTGCAGGAAGCCGTGAGCGCTCCGTCCCGCACGGCAGCGCCCGCCGGTGACGCATAGAGCCCGTAATTGACCGGCATGCCGTTGACGTCGACGACCGAGTGCAAGTCGCTGGCGGAGCCGTCGTCGATTGCGCCGCTCCATTCCGGAGTGCGCGCGGCGATCAGCCACTGGTGATTGAGAAACGATCCGCCGAAGGCCGCCTGGAAGAAGTTGTCGGCGATCACGTAGCGCGGATGGCCGCGCCGGTGCAGGTATTTGTAGATCGGCAGCCGGCGGGTGTCGTAGTAGCCGATCGCCAGTCCGAGCGCATCGCTGCCCGCGGCGTAGCGGTCCATCCTGCCGCCGTCGATCTGGTACTGCTCCTGATAGAAGCGATGCACGAGATCGCGCGTGCAGCCTCCCGGCAGTCCGGAGCCCTTCGGCACGCCGTTCGGCGCGGATGCGCCCGCCGGCGGACAAGTCCTGTCGCCGGCCTTGATGAAGTCGTCGATCAGGAAGGGCGCGTTGCCGAACGCGCTGCCCGCGTTCTCGCCGGCTTCCGCGCAGACGGCTGCGAGCGGCGGTGAATTCAGATTGACGTCGTTCTGCTTGAGGCAGCGAAACGGCTCGCCCGACTGGGCGATTTGCGCGACCTTGACGTTGGCGAGGCCGTCGACGCCTTCCCAGCCGCCGTAGAGATTGTCGAAGCTGTGGTTTTCCTGGTAGATGACGACGATATGGTTGATGCGGACGAGCGGCGAAGTCTTGTCCCGCGCCATGGCGGGCGTGAGGACGAGCGCGGCGATGAGTGCGGCACTGGCGGTGCGAGCGTGCATTTCAGGCTCCCTGGCGGGCGACGGGTGGAAATGCCGACAGCCTAGCGAAAGGCCGTTTCACTGATGCTACAGCGTCAGGTACCATTCCTAAGCTCATTTACCGACAACGAATGCGATGGAACCGACGGAGACGACAACTGGCGAATTCACGGCCCGCCTGAGCGGACGCTTTTTCGGCGTGCTCGCCTGGCGCCAGCTGGACGATCTATGGGCGCGGCTGCGCGCCCGGCCGGAGGGCTGGTACGTGACCATGAGCGGCCAGGCGATCGCGGCGGAAGCGGTCGCGCCCCTCGCGGCCGCCGAGCTCGACCGCTTCATCGGCGAAGTCGACGTCCTGCTGCGCAAGGAGCACCGCGAAGACTACTGCGGCATCGTCTACGTCGATAACCTCGATCAGCCGGCATTCATCAAGATCTACGATCCGAACAACCTCGGCAGTTCCTGCGGCGGCGCCGGCGGCATCCCGCCGCGCTGGGTGCTCAGCCGCATCCCGCCGGATGCCGTGGAAGACGACGCGCCCGTGCCCGGCAACCGCCTGCGCTGGTGGCAGGGGCTCTTCGGCAAGTAGCCCGCGTCAGGCCGGTTCCGTCGCCACGACGCGGATGTCGAGCATGCGGAATTCGTCCTTCAGGTCGTTGCCGAATTCCGACATCATGTCGTCGTCGGGATCGTGGTACCAGTGCGTCACGATGCGCTTGCCGGCCTGCGCGGAGTCGTGCATCAGCGCGATCAGCGAGCGGATCAGCTTGGTGCTCGAGCTGTTGAAATACTTGAGCGAGAAGTGCGCCTCGACCTCGCCGTGCGGCTGCGTGTTGGATAGATAGTTGTGCAGGCTGGCGCGCACCGGCGCGTAGAAGGCCATGGCGTTCTCGGGATAGGACTCGCCGCTCATGTGCAGCTTGTGCTCGCTGAAGTTGAAGTTGATCTCGGGCGTCTCGTTGGTGGCGGGGATGTAGAGATTTTCCATCGCAGGGTCTCCTTTCTCGGGCGGCGCTTCAGATCGAAGCGCGCAGGTAAAAGTCGGCGAATTCCTGCTCGTCGGAGCGGAACACGATCTGGTATTCGAGCGGCGCGCTGGCCTCGCGGGCGACGGTGAGGAAGCCGAGGCCGGCGCCGCGGCTGATGCTGTCCTTCTCGTGCTCGTCGTTGCGCAACTGCTCGCGGTAGGCGGCCTTGATCTCGTCGATGGTCATGCTGCGCAACGGCTCGACCTTCTGCTTGATGCGCTCGACATGCTCGACGCGCACCGGGTTGCCGGCGACGATCCAATACTTGGCGTCGCCGTTCTTGCCGACCGCGAGCGCGCCGGTCTTCGAACCGTTGCCGGCGTCGACGTCGGCGTAGTGCATGATGTTCTGCGACATCTCGATGAAGGTCGAAAAGAGCTTGCGGCGCGCCGGGCCGCTGACGCCGACGGCGTCGAGCCGCTGCTTCAGCGTGTCGCTCATGGTCGCGACGACGTTCTGCGAGAACTCGCCCTTGTAGTAGAACAGCACGCCGTCCTTGACGGCCTTCTCGCAGAAGTCGGCGAAGTGGGAGAGGTTCATGTCGTGTTCGATGGGTGTCAGAAGCGGAAGCCGATGGCGCTGACGTCGTCCTTGCGCGGCTCGCGTCCCTGGTAGTCCTCGAGCGCGGCGAGCAGGGCGGCGCGCTGCTCCGGCATGGTCTGCCCGCGATGTTTCAGGATGACTTCGCGCGTGCGGCGCTTGCCGAAGGCGATGCGCTTGGGCCCGCCCAACTGGTCGACGAAGCCGTCGGTGAACAGGTAGGCGCAGGTGCCCTCCGGCAGCTCGACGACGTGGTTCCGCCAGACCTGGTCCATCGGCGTGGCGGCATAGCCGACGCCCTGGCGGTCGCCGTCGAGGCTGCGCACTTCCTGGTCGTCCGGCCCGAGCAGCAGCAGCGGCAGATGCGCGCCGGCGTAGGTGAGGGTGCGGCTGCGCCGGTCGATCCAGCAGAACGCGGCATCCATGCCGTCGTCGGCGCTCTCTTCGTCGCCGCTGTCGGCGTGCTGATGGTCGATGTGGCCCATGGCCGTCTTCACCAGGCGATTGACGGCGCCGAGGATGGCGCCGGGATCGTCGTGGCGCACGGTATTGAGCGCGCTCTGCAGGAAAGCCGACATGATCAGCGTCATGAAGGCGCCCGGCACGCCATGGCCGGTGCAATCGAACAGCACGACGAGGAAGCCGTCCTCGTAGTCGTGGAAATGGTAGAAGTCGCCGCTGACGACGTCGCGCGGCTCCCAGATCAGGAAGTGGTCGGCCAGCGTCTTGCGCATCCCGTCGCGCGACGGGCGCGACAGCGACTGCTGGATCACGCTGGCATAGTCGATCGACTCCATCACCAGGCGGTTCTTCTCGGCCTGCAGGTTGGCGACGGCGCGCAGCATGTCCTGCGCCGTGCCGACGCCGAGGTAGCGGTCGTCATCGCTGATGATGAAGCCGTCGTTCATGGCCTTCTGGCCGCCTTCGAGCACCCTGAACGAGAGGTCCTGGATCGACGTCTTCTTGTCGACGATCAGCGGCTCCTTGTCCATGAAGGCGATGCAGCTCTTGTTGAGGAACACCTCGCGATGGAACGGCCGGGCCATGCTCTGCATGAAGATGTTGCGGTTGATGAGTCCGATCGGGTGGCCGTCTTCGACGACCGGCAGCCCCATCATCTCGGGCTGGGCCTCGAACAGCGCGAAGACGTCCTTGTTCGGCGTGGCCGGCGTCACCGAGTCGCAAGGCAGCAGCAGGCCCTCGGTGAAGTGGACGATGCGGACCGGCTCGACGGCGGCACCGCCGTGGTTGGCTGCGGAAATCTGATCCATGGCGTTCCCGTCAATCCGCGGCGATGGGCAGCGGCTGCTTGACGGCGGGCGCCGGATCGAGCCGATCGCTGAGGCGGGCGAGGTGATGGCGCAGGCTGCGGTTGAATTCGACGCGCCACGCGGACTCGCAGGCGTCGCAGAGTATTTTGGCTTGATGGCCGCGGCCGGCCGGGATAGCGTCCAGGCAGCGAGCGCAAAGGGATTGGCTCATTGGGGTCCTCGTTTGGTTTTCGGGGGTTGGAATCCCGCGTGGCGTGGCGGGATTTCTCGACGGGACGGATTGTGTCGGCCCAGTGTTGCGGTGGAATGAACGAATTGTTTCCGCCTGCCGCGGCGCCCCACAGGCCTTAGAATCCGCGGCATGAATACCCTTGCCTGCGGCCGCTATCGGCTGGCGCTCGACCGCCCGCTCGTCATGGGCATCGTCAATCTCACGCCCGATTCGTTTTCCGGCGACGGCGTCGGCACGGATCTCGACCGCGCGATCGCGCATGCGCAGGCGCAGGTCGAGGCCGGCGCCCACATCCTCGATCTCGGCGCGGAGTCCACGCGCCCCGGCGCGGCGCCGGTCGCCGCCGCCGACGAGCTGGCGCGGCTGCTGCCGGTGCTGCGGGCCCTGCGCGACATCGGCGTGCCGCTGTCGATCGACACCATGAAGGCCGAGGTCATGCGGACCGCGCTGGCCGAGGGCGCCGACATGATCAACGACATCGCCGCGCTGCAGGCGCCCGGCGCGCTGGAGGCGGTGGCCGCGAGCGACGCGGCGGTGTGCCTGATGCACATGCAGGGCGAGCCGCGCACCATGCAGCAGAGTCCGCACTACCTAGACGTGGTGGCCGAGGTCGGCGCCTTCCTCGAGGGGCGCGCCGCCGCCTGCATTGCTGCGGGCATCGCCCGGGAGCGCATCGCGATCGATCCGGGTTTCGGCTTCGGCAAGACGCTCGATCACAACCTCGCGCTGCTGCGCGGGATCGGGCGCCTGAAGGACATCGGCTTCCCGGTGCTGGCGGGCCTGTCGCGCAAGTCCTTGCTCGGGACCCTCACCGGCAGGCCGGCCGGGGAGCGCGTCGCGGCGAGCGCGGCGGCGGCGCTGCTGGCGGTGGAGCGCGGCGCGGCGATCGTGCGCGTGCACGACGTGGCGGCGACGCGCGACGCGCTGGCGGTGCTGAGCTCGGTCGCGGGGTAGCGGCCGCGCTAACGCTGCGCCGGCCGCCAGGGGACTTCGAGGGCGGCATCGCGGCCGTCCGCGCGATGGGGACGGATATAATCGCGGCCATCCAACGAGCAGGTCCAGGGAAGATGACCAGACGATACTTCGGTACCGACGGCGTGCGCGGGCGGGTCGGCGAGGCGCCGATCACGCCGGAATTCGTGCTGCGCCTCGGCTACGCGGCGGGCGCCACGCTGGTGTCGCGCGAGCATCTGCCTGCGGGCGAGCGCCCGGCGGTGCTGATCGGCAAGGACACGCGCATCTCCGGCTACATGCTCGAGGCGGCGCTCGAATCGGGCTTCTCGGCCGCCGGCGTGGACGTCATGCTGTGCGGGCCGATGCCGACCGCGGCGATCGCCTATCTCACGCGCGCGCTGCGGCTGCAGGCGGGCGTCGTCATCTCGGCGTCGCACAATCCCTACGACGACAACGGCATCAAGTTCTTCTCGGCGCAGGGCACCAAGCTGCCGGATGCCGTCGAGCAGGAGATCGAGGCGCGCCTCGAAGCCCCGATGGGCTGCATGGAGTCGGCCAAGCTCGGCAAGGCGCGCCGCGTCGACGACGCCGGCGGCCGCTACATCGAGTTCTGCAAGAGCACCTTCCCCAACGAGCTGGACCTGCGCGGCCTGCGCATCGTCGTCGACTGCGCCCACGGCGCGGCCTACCACGTCGCGCCGCTGGTGTTCCACGAACTGGGTGCCGAGGTCGTCACGATCGGCGCGTCGCCCAGCGGCATGAACATCAACGAGGGCGTCGGCGCGACGGCGCCGGAGAGCCTGCGCCGCGCCATGATCGGGCACCAGGCCGACGTCGGCATCGCGCTCGACGGCGATGCCGACCGCGTCCTGATGGCCGACCGCGACGGCCGCGTCTACGACGGCGACCAGCTGCTCTACGTCATCGCCCGCCGGCGCCACGGCCGCGGCGGGGTGGCGGGCGTCGCCGGCACGCTGATGAGCAATCTCGGCCTCGAGCACGCGCTGGCCCGCCTCGGCATCCCGTTCGCGCGCGCCAAGGTCGGCGACCGCTACGTGCTCGAACTGCTGAACGAGCGCGGCTGGCAGCTCGGCGGCGAGAACTCCGGCCACATCCTGTGCCTCGACAAGCACAGCACCGGCGACGGCATCGTTTCGGCGCTCCAGGTGCTGGCGGCGCTGCGCGCGGAAGGCACGACGCTGGCGCAGGCCTGCGCCGACCTCGACATGTATCCGCAGAAGCTGATCAACGTGCGCCTGCCGAACGGCTTCGACTGGAAGGCCGATCCGGCGATCAAGGCGGCGGTGGCGACGGCCGAGCAGGCGCTCGACGGGCAGGGGCGCGTGCTGCTGCGGCCGTCGGGCACCGAGCCGCTGCTGCGCGTGATGGTGGAAGGGGCAGACGGCGCGCGCGTCGCCGCTCAGGCGGAAGCCATCGCGGCAGCAGCGCGAGTCGCCACCGGAACCGCCTGAAGCTCGGGCACCGAGACTTCTTCGGCCGGTGCCGCGAGGCGCCGGCGCTCCACGAACAGCGCGCTGCCGCGGATCTTCTTCGCCTGCTTCTTGGCTTCCGTGACCGCGGCCGACACCTCGTGATGGCTGCGGAACTGCCCGGGCTCGACCACCAGGCAGCCGGCGGAAAGCGCGGGCAGCGCATGAAACACCGAGTGCCCGCGGCGATCCTCGCCGTAATAGCCGCCGCTGACGAGGTGTTCGGGTTCGATCAGCTCGCCGATGCTGCCGTCGAACTCGCGCAGCATCGCCGTGACGCGATCGTGCCAGTCCGGACTCTGCAGCAACAGCATGAAATCGTCGCCGCCGATATGGCCGACGAAGTCGATGCGCGCGTCGCAGGCCTGGCTGAGGATGCCGCCGAGCAATTGGATCATCTGGTCGCCGCGCCGGTAGCCGTAGGTGTCGTTGTACGGCTTGAAGTGATCGAGGTCGCAGTAGCAGGCGGTGAACGCGACGGCGCTGTCGAGCAGGCGGTCGATGTGCTCGTTGATCGGCACGTTGCCCGGCAGCTGGGTCAGCGGATTGGCGTAGCGCGCGGCGCGCATCTGCATGTCCGTGATCAGCGACATCAGCGCCTGGCTGCTGCCGATGCCGGCGTACTTGCCGCTGGCCGTGACGATGAAGCCGTCGAGCAGGTGATGGCGCGCCGACTGGCCGAGCAGGCGGCCGATCTCCTGCACGCTGGTGTCCGCTTCCACCACGATGGGCTCGGCGTTCATGAAGGTGGTGCAGGGCTTCTTGCCGTACACCTCGCGGCGGAAAGGCAGCGCGAAGCGGTCGACCAGCGAATAGCGGTTGATCAGGCCGAGCGGCGCGCCCTGCGGCGACACCACCGGCACCACCATCAGCTCGGGATCGCGCTCGAAGCGCGCGAAGACGCGCTCGTTCTCGTCGTGCGGCTGCACCGGCTCGACGCGCTGGGCGAGCTGGCGCGCCGTGGCGTCGCGGCCGGGAATCGTCCCCGGCTGCGGATACATGATGACGCTGGTGCGCTTGAGCATGGCGCGCACGCTCGTCTCCGGCTCGGTGCGCGGCAGCGGCTCGGGGCGCGCCACCAGGAAGCCCTGGCCGTAGAGGATGCCGAGGTCGCGCACGGTGGCGAACTCCGCCTCGGTCTCGATGCCTTCGGCGATCAGATTGACCTGGCAGGTGTCGGAGATCTCGTGCATCGCCTTGACCAGCTGGAACTTCAGCGCGTCGTCGGAGACGCCGTTGATGAAATGGCGGTCGATCTTGACGTATTCGGGGCGGATCTCCGACCAGATGCGCAGGTTGGAGAAGCCTTCGCCGAGGTCGTCGATGGCGAATTCGTAGCCGTTGCGGCGGTAGGCCTCCAGCACCTCGCGCAGCGCGGCGAAGTCGGTGACGTGCTGGTTCTCGGTCAGCTCGATGACGATCTGGCGCGTCTGCAGCCCCAGGTCGGCGAGCAGCTTCTGCGTGGTGCCGTCGGT
>DAIDAU010000283.1 GCA_027310465.1 Rhodocyclaceae bacterium | reverse complement strand
GTCAGGAAGATCCACGCGGTGATGGTCCAGGGCCGCGACCAGCGCGCCCAGGCGGCGTCGAGGTGGCCTGCGAGCAGCGCGGCGATGGCGAAGGCGAAGGCGACCGAGAAGCCGACGTAACCCATGTAGAGCATCGGCGGGTGGAACACGAGGCCCGGGTCCTGCAACAGCGGGTTGAGGTCGCGGCCGTCGTCGGCGCCCGGCAGCAGGCGCTCGAAGGGGTTGGACGTCAGCAGGATGAACAGCAGCAGGCCGACGGCGACGAGGCCCAGCACGCCCAGCACGCGCGCCACCATCGCCTCGTCGAGCGTGCGCGAGAGCTGCGCGACGGCGAAGGCCCAGCCGGACAGCAGCGTCACCCAGAGCAGCAGCGAGCCCTCATGTCCGCCCCAGACGGCGCCGAGCCGGTAGACGAGCGGCAACTGGGAATTGGAATGGTCGGCCACATAGACGACCGAGAAGTCGTTGGCGTAGAACGACCACGCCAGGCAGCCGAAGGAGAGCAGCGTCAGCAGGAAGTTCGCCTGCGCGGCGGGACGCGCCAGCACGATCCACTCGCGGCGGCCCTGGTGCGCGCCGATCAGCGGCAGCGTGCCCTGTAGCGCGACGACGCAGAGCGCGAGGATCAGCGCGAAATGTCCGAGTTCGGGAATCATGGCTTGCCCTTCGCGGCCGCCTGCGCCTTGTCGATCGCCTGCTGCGCTTCCTTCGGCGTGTAGTTCTCGTCGTGCTTCGCCAACACTTCCGAAGCGACGAAGCTGCCATCAGGACCGAGCTTGCCCTGCACCACGGCGCCTTTGCCTTCCTTGAACAGGTCGGGAAGGATGCCGGTGTAGGCGACCGGCACTTCCTTGACGGTGTCGGTCACGACGAAGTGCGCCGTTAGGTTGTCGCGCTTGAGCGAGCCCTCCTTGACCAGCCCGCCGATGCGGAAGGCCTGGCCCTGCGGCGCCTTGCCGGCGACGACCTCGGAGGGGGTGACGTAGAGGGCGATGTTGCTGTTGAGCGCGTTGAGCGCCAGCGCGGCGGCGACGCCGAGCGCGGCCAAGCCGCCGCCGATGATCGCTGCGCGTTTCTGCCAGGGTCTCACTTCGGATGATTCCTTATGTTTGCGACGCCTTGGGGGCCGGCGTCAGCCTGCCTTGTTGCCTTCGTCTTCGAGTTGGTCGGCGAGCGCGGCCCGCCGCAGGCTTCTAAGGACCTCGCTTCGACGTTTCCCCACCAGGATTGGTTCCATGATAAGGGCAATGGCGCAGACGCCGAAACTGCCCCAGACGTAGAGGGCGTAGCCGCCCATGGCGAAGAATTCTGCCGGCGAACCCCAATTCATTGCTTCACCTCCGCGAGGTCCTTGATCCACTCGGTATGCGTCTCGCGCTCGAGGATGATGGCGCGCACGCGCATCAGCGCGACGGCGATCGAATACATCCAGAAGCACAGCGCCATCAGCAGCATGCCCCAGAGCATCGTCGCCGCCATCGTCGGCGACTTGTTCAGCGACACCGAGGAGCCCTGGTGCAGCGTGTTCCACCACTTGACCGAGAAATAGATGATCGGCACGTTCACCACGCCGACCAGCGCCAGGATCGCCCCGGCCTTGTCGGCCCGGCGCGCATCGTCGATGGCGGCCTGCAGCGCGATGAAACCGAGGTAGAGGAAGAACAGGATCAGTTCGGACGTCAGGCGCGCATCCCAGACCCACCAGGTGCCCCACATCGGCTTGCCCCAGAAGGCGCCGGTCCAGAGCGAGAGGAAGGCCATCAATGCTCCGGTCGGCGCCAGCGCCTGCGCCATCATGCCCGACAGGCGCGTGTTGAGCGCGAGGCCGAGCCCGGCCCAGCAGGCCATCACGATGTAGATGAACATCGACATCCAGGAGGCCGGCACATGGATGAAGATGATGCGGTAGCCGTCGCCCTGCACGGCGTCGGTCGGCGCGACGAAGAAGCTGAGCCACAGTCCACTGAGGCCGAACACCGCCGTCAGCGCCCAGAACCAGGGGATCATCTTCCCGGCGAGCGGATAGAAGCTCTGCGGGCTGGCGTACTTGAACCAGTGGATCAGCTTGTTTTCCTTCATGCGTCCTTCATTCCAAAGCGATGCGCAGCGCGGCGGTGGCCGCCCACGGCGCAAAGAACACGGCCAGCGCCAGCAGCGCCGCCAGCAGCGACAGGTGGCCGCCGGCGCCGAGGCCCGAGATGTGCGCCTCGACGGCGCCCGCGCCGAAGATCAGCGCCGGCACGTAGAGCGGCAGCACCAGCAGGCTCAGCAGCACGCCGTCGCCGCGCAGGCCCAGCGTCAGCGCGGCGCCGATGGCGCCGATAAGCGAGAGCAGCGGGGTGCCGAGCAGCAGGGCCACGACGAGAACGCCGAGCGCCTCGGCATCGAGATCGAACTGCAAGCCGAGCACGGGAGCCAGCAGCACCAGCGGCAGGCCGGACAACAGCCAGTGGGCCGCGATTTTACCGCCAACCAGCAGGCCCAGCGGCGTCGGCGACAGCACCATCTGCTCGAGCGTGCCGTCGTGGTGGTCGGGCGCGAACATCCGCTGCAGGCCGAGCATCGTCGCCAGCAGCGCCGCCACCCAGAGCACGCCGGGGGCGATCTTGCGCAGCAGCGCCGGTTCGGGCCCGATGCCGAGCGGGAACAGCGAGACGACGATGACGAAGAAGAACACCGCCGTCAGCACCTCGCTCTTGCGGCGCATCGCCAGCAGCAGGTCGCGCCGCATGATCGC
>DAIDAU010000282.1 GCA_027310465.1 Rhodocyclaceae bacterium | reverse complement strand
ATCACCGCCTCGGTCAGCACCGCGTGGGAGACTTCCGGATGATGCTGGGTGGAGATCACCACCGTGTCCACGGTGCTGGGCTTGCCGTCCACATAGCGGATGGTGACCTGGGACTTCGCGTCCGGGCGCAGCCAAGGCAGGCGGCCGTCCTTGCGCAGCTGGGCCTGGCGCTCCATCAGGCGGTGCGAATAGTAGATCGGCATCGGCATCAGCTGCGGCGTCTCGTCCACCGCGTAGCCGAACATCAGGCCCTGGTCGCCGGCGCCCTGGTCGAGGTTGTCGTCGTAGGCCTTGTTCACGCCCTGCGCGATGTCGGGGCTCTGCTTGTCGTAGGCGACCAGCACGGCGCAGCCCTTGTAGTCGATGCCGTACTCGGTGTTGTCGTAGCCGATGCGCTTGATGGTGTTGCGGGCGACCGCCTGGTAGTCGACGTTGGCGGCGGTGGTGATCTCGCCGGCCAGCACGACGAGGCCGGTGTTGCACAGCGTCTCGGCGGCGACGCGCGACGTCTTGTCCTGCGCGATGATCGCGTCGAGGATGGCGTCGGAGATCTGGTCGGCGACCTTGTCGGGATGGCCTTCGGAAACCGATTCCGAAGTGAAGAAATATTCTTGCGTCATTCTCGCTGCTCCTTCTTTTTTCGTCCCCGTGGTTGGTCCGGCGTAACCGGCTCGGGGTGGAGCAGGCGACGCTTTAGCAGATTCGTCGGCGCCTCGCGACGCCCACCCGCCCTGCAAGTTGTCCTGATTAACTCGGCGGAGGCGGTAATATTAGCGCTTTATCGAGACGCGGGGCAACCCGTCAGAGACTTACTTTTCATGGGGATTCTGTTCCGCTTCCTCTCGCTGCTGCCCCTGCACGTGCTGCACAATATCGGAGCGCTGTTGGGCTGGATAGCCTGGCTCCTTTCCCCGACATATCGCCGCCACCTGCGCGAAAACATCGCGCTCGCGAGCCTCGCGGAGGCGACCTCGGCCGCCATCGCGGAAGCCGGCAAGGGGGTGCTCGAACTGCCGAAGATCTGGCTGCGCCCGCACGAGGAGGTTGCCGGCCGCGTGGCAAAAGTCAGCGGCTGGGAGCTAGTCCAATCGGCATGGGAGAAAGGGCGCGGCATCCTGTTCCTGACGCCGCATCTGGGCTGCTTCGAGATTACCGCGCAATACTACGCGCGCTTCAAGCCGATGACCGTGCTGTACCGGCGTCCCAAGCAGGCGTGGCTCGCGCCGCTGATCGAGGAGGGCCGCGGCGCCAATCTCAGCCTGGCGCCGGCCGATCTGTCCGGCGTGCGCCGGCTGATCCGGGCGCTGAGGAGCGGCGAAGCCGTCGGCATGCTGCCCGACCAGGCGCCCGGCGCCGGCGAAGGCATCTGGGCGCCGTTCTTCGGCCGTCCGGCCTACACCATGACGCTGGCGGCGCGGCTCGCCGAAACCGGCGCCACGGTGCTGTTCGCCTACGCCGAGCGCCTCGCTTACGGCGCCGGCTATCACCTGAAGCTCTTCCCGCTGTCGCGGCCGCTCGAAGGCAGCCTCGAAGCGCGAGTCGCGCAGATCAACACCGAACTCGAGAACCTGATCCGCCATTGCCCCGAGCAGTACCTGTGGGGCTACAACCGCTACAAGACGCCTTCAGGCGCACCCGAACCCGCATGACCCGAATCTCTCTCGCTTTGATGTGGCTATGCCACTGGCTGCCCCTGCGCCTGCTCGCGCCGCTCGGCCGCGGCCTCGGCCGCCTGATCTACCTCTTCGGCCGCAGCCGCCGGCACATTGCGCTGACCAACCTGCGGCTGTGCTTTCCCGACATGCCCGAAGCCGGGCGCCGCGCGCTCGCCTGCCGGCACTTCGCGGCCTTCGGCCGCAGCTTCCTCGAGCGCGGCCTGCTCTGGTGGGCGTCCGCCGAGCGCATCCGGCGCATCGTGCGCGTCGAGGGGCTCGAGCATCTGGAATCCGCCAAGGACCGGCCGGTGATCTTGTTCGTGCCGCATTTCGTCGGCCTCGACATGGGCTGGACGCGCCTGACGCTCGAACTCGGCATGGTCAGCATCTACGCCAACCAGAAGAACCTGCTGTTCAACTCCGCGCTCTACCAGGGCCGCATGCGCTTCGGCGACTCGCTGCTGCTCTCTCGCCAGGAGGGCACGCGCAAGGCCATCAAGGCGATGAAGGAAGGCAAGCCGTTCTACTATCTGCCCGACATGGACTACGGCGAGCGCGACACGATCTTCGTCTCGTTCTTCGGCGTCCCCGCCGCGACGATCACCGGCCTGTCGCGCCTGGCGCGCATGGCGAACGCCATCGTCATTCCGGTGGTGACGCGCATGGAAAGGGACCGCTACGTCGTCGTCGTCGGTCCGCCGTGGCAGGATTTTCCGGGCCCGAGCATCGAAGCCGACACGCGGCGCATGAACGCCTTCATCGAAAGCGAAATCCTCGACATGCCGCCCCAGTACTTCTGGCTGCACAGGCGCTTCAAGACGCGTCCGCCCGGCGAAAAAGGGGTCTATTGAACCGCCTATTCGGCGACCGCCGTGCACCGCCTCGGGTATGATCGACGGATGTTCGTGAATCCCTCCGCCGACTCCATCCGCGAGATCCTGCGCACCGTGAAGACGGTCGCGGTGGTCGGTTTTTCGCCGAAACCCAACCGCCCGAGCTACAACGTGGCGCGCGCGCTGCAGGACTTCGGCTACCGCATCATCCCGGTGCGGCCGAATCTCGCCGAAGGGCTGGGCGAGAAAGCCTATGCGCGCCTGACGGACCTGTCCGAGGTTCCCGACCTCGTCGACGTGTTCCGCGCGCCCGACGCCGTAGGCGAGATCGTCGACGATTGCGTTGCGCTGGGCGTAAAGAGGCTGTGGCTGCAGGAGACGGTGGTCAATGAGGCCGCCGCGGAGCGCGCGCGGGCGGCGGGCATCGCGGTGGTCATGGGCCGCTGCATCTTCAAGGATTACCGCGCGCTACTCGGATGAAAATCCGTTTCACCAAGATGCATGGGCTCGGCAACGACTTCGTCGTGCTCGACGCCGTGACCCATTCCTTCGTTCCCAGCGCCGCGCAGGCGCGCTTCCTCGCCGACCGCCATTTCGGCGTCGGCTGCGACCAGTTGCTGGTGGTCGAGAAGCCGCAGCGCGCCGACGCCGATTTTCGCTACCGCATCTTCAACGCCGACGGCGGCGAGGTCGAGCAGTGCGGCAACGGCGCGCGCTGCTTCGTGCGCTTCGTGCACGAGAAGGGGCTGACGCCGAAGCGCGAGATTCGCGTCGAGACGCGCGCCGGCATCATCGCGCCGCGCCTCGAGGACGGCGGCGAAGTCACCGTCGACATGGGCGTGCCGCGCTTCGCGCCGGCCGAGATTCCTTTCGTCGGCGATTCGGATGCGCCGGCGCAGCCGCTCGAAGTCGGCGGCCGCACGATCGAGGTCGGTGTCGTCTCGATGGGCAATCCGCATGCCGTGCAGGTGGTCGCCGATGTCGACGCGGCGCCGGTCGCGCAGCAGGGGCCGCTGATCGAATCGCACCCGCGCTTCCCCCAGCGCGTCAACGCCGGCTTCATGCAGATCGCCGGGCGCCATGCCATCCGGCTGCGCGTCTATGAACGCGGCGCCGGCGAGACGCTGGCCTGCGGCACCGGCGCCTGCGCGGCGGTCGTTTCCGGCATCCGGCGCGGCCTGCTCGACAGCCCGGTCGACGTGCAGACGCGCGGCGGCATGCTGTCGATCGCATGGAACGGCCCCGATACGCCGGTATTGATGACGGGTCCGGCAACGACCGTCTTCGAAGGCGAAATCGACATTCCCGAGGATTTGCAATGAAACACGATGAAGTCGCCCGCTACCTCCAGGACCATCCCGAGTTCTTCAACCAGTATGCCGACCTGCTGACTCAGCTCGTCATCCCCAGCCCGCACGGCGACAAGGCGATCTCGATCACCGAGCGGCAGATGGGCGCGCTGCGCGACAAGGTCAGGCAGCTCGAAAGCAAGCTGGCCGAGCTGATCCGCTTCGGCGAGGAGAACGACGCCATCGCCGCGAAGGTGCACCGCCTCGCCGTCTCGCTGCTGTCGGCGAACGACAACGCCGCGGTGCTGCATTCGCTCTATTCGCATCTCGGCGAATCCTTCGCCGTGCCGCACGTGGCCGTGCGCCTGTGGGGCGCGGCCGGCAGCGGCGACCTGATCGAGTTCGAGCCCGTCAGCGCCGAGGCGCGCGAATTCGCCGAGACGCTGGTGCATCCCTACGTCGGGCCCGGCGGCGGCCCAGACGTCATGGACTGGTTCGGCGATGCCGGCGCGCACGTGCGCTCGCTGGCGCTGCTCAGCCTGCGCCAGGGCATCATGACCTTCGGCCTGATGGTGTTCGGCAGCGAGGAGCCGCAGCGCTTCTACCAGGGCATGGGCACGCTCTATCTCGAGCAGATCGCGGAGATGGCGTCGGCTGCGCTGGTGCGAACACGCGAACCCGCGCTGACCTAGGCTCACGTCCATGACGGCGCGCGCATCGGTCGAGCAGTTCCTCGCCGAACTGGCGCACCAGCGCCGCGCCAGCCCGCACACGCTGGACGCCTACCGGCACGACCTCGACACGCTGCTCGAGCTCGCCGGCGATGCCGATGCCCGCCAGCTTCAGCCGTTCCAGCTGCGCCGCCAGGCGATGCAGCTCCATGCGCGCGGCCTGGCGCCGCGTTCGCTCGCGCGCCTGCTTTCGGCGTGGCGCGCCTGGTACCGCTGGCTCGCCAAGCGCGGCGAGATCGCGCGCAATCCCTGCGACGGCGTGCGCGCGCCCAAGCAGCCGAAGCGCCTGCCCAAGGCGCTGTCGATCGGCCAGACCATGGCGCTGCTCGATGTGCCGGCCGACACGGCGCTCGACGCGCGCGACCTGGCGATGTTCGAGCTGTTCTATTCGTCGGGCTTGCGGCTCGCCGAGCTGGCGGGCCTCGACGTGAACGGCGGCCTCGATCTCGACGCCGGCGAGGTGACGGTCACCGGCAAGCGCGCGAAGACGCGCATCGTTCCGCTCGGCGCCAAGTGCGCCGCCGCCGTGCGCGCCTGGCTGGCCCAGCGCCCGGCGCTCGCCGGCGCGGAAGAGCCGGCGCTGTTCGTGAACCGCCGCGGCGCGCGCCTGACGCCGCGCTCGATCGAACGACGCCTGGATCTGTGGGCTAGGCGCCGCGGCGCCGAGGTGCACGTCCATCCGCACATGCTGCGCCATTCCTTTGCCTCCCACTTGCTGCAGTCGTCGGGCGACCTGCGGGCGGTGCAGGAGATGCTCGGCCACGCCAACATCGGCACGACGCAGATCTACACGCATCTCGACTTCCAGCATCTCGCCAAGGTCTACGACGCCGCGCATCCGCGCGCCAAAAAGAAATAGCGCAGAAGATATAGCGCGCTTGGCATTTCCCCGGTGCAGGTATAAGGTGCAGTGAAATGGAGAGGGGGAGGCGCATGAAGCTTCCGCAGCTCGATGCCGGCGACTTCTGGGGAGGCCTTGCCGCAATGCTGGTGGCGTTGCCGTCGGCGATCGCCTTCGGCGTCACCATCTACGCGGCGCTGGGCGGCTCCTATGCCGCTTATGGCGCGATGGCGGGGATACTCGGGGCGACGGCGCTGGGCCTCGTCGCCTCGACGCTCGGCGGCACCAATCGCCTGATCACGGCGCCCTGCGCGCCCGCCGCCGCCGTGCTGACCGCCTTCGCCGTCGAGCGCATGCAGAGCGGCACGCCGGACGCGTCGGCCGTCCTGCTGCTGACCGTGCTGGGCTTCGCCGCGGGACTGCTCCAGCTGATCTTCGGCAGCGTCGGCCTCGGCAAGCTGATCAAGTACATGCCCTACCCGGTGGTGAGCGGCTACCTGTCGGGCGTCGGCCTCTACATCATCGCCGGCCAAGTGCCGAAATTCCTCGGCGCGCCGGGCGGGACGCACCTTTGGGAGTCCCTCGCGATGCCCGCGCTGTGGGCCTGGCAAGGCATCGTCGTGGGCGCCGTGACGATCGCCGCGATGCTCCTGGCGCCGCGCCTGACGCAGCGGGTTCCCGCGGCCATCCTCGCGCTCGCGGCCGGCATGCTGGCCTACTTCGGGCTGTCCTTGGTCGATGCCTCGCTGCTCGCCGCCGGCAACCCGCTGGTGATCGGTCCGCTCGGCAGCGCCGGCGGCGGTTTTGTCGATGCCACGGCGAGCCGCTGGCGCGCCGCCGGCCAGCTCGAACTCGCCGACTTCCTGCCGCTGATCATGCCGGCGCTGACGCTGGCGGTGCTGTTGTCGATCGACACGCTGAAGACCTGCGTCGTGCTCGATGCCCTGACGCGCTCGCGCCACAACTCCAACCGCGAACTGATGGGCCAGGGGCTCGGCAACATCGTATCCGCCATGATCGGCGGCATGCCGGGTTCCGGCACGATGGGCGCGACGCTGGTCAACATGGCGAGCGGCGCGCGGACCCGGATATCGGGCGTCTTCGAGGGCGTGCTGGCGCTGGGCGCCTTCCTCGCGCTCGGCTGGCTGATCGCCTGGGTCCCGGTGGCGGCCCTGGCCGGCATCCTGATCGTGGTCGGCACGCGCATGATCGACCGCCACAGCTTCCAGTTCCTCAAGCAGCGCTCCACGGTGCTGGACTTCGTCGTCATCGCCGCCGTGGTGACGACCGCGCTGACGGTGAGCCTGATCGCCGCGTCGGGCATCGGCATCGTGCTCGCCGTCGTGCTGTTCGTGCGCGAGCAGATCGGCGGTTCCGTGGTGCGGCGCAAGCTCGCCGGCAGCGAGACCTTCTCCAAGCGCGTGCGCACGCACGAGGAAATGGAAATCCTGCTGACGCACGGCAACCGCGTCATCGTCGTCGAGCTGCAGGGCAGTCTGTTCTTCGGCACGGCCGACCAGATCTATCTCGCGCTCGAGCCGGAACTGAAGACGCGCGACTACGTCATCCTCGACCTGCGCCGCGTGCAGACGGTCGACGTCACGGCCGCGCACATGTTCGACCAGATCAAGGACATGCTGGCCGAGCGCCACGGCTTCCTGATCCTCAGTCAGCTGCCGACCAACCTGCCGAGCGGAAAGGACATGGAGCAGTACTTCGGCCAGGTCGGCCTGGTGCGGCCGGAAAGCTCGGTGCGGGTGTTCCCCGAGCTCGACGATGCGCTCGAGTGGGTCGAAGACCGCGTCATCGAAGCGGCCGCGCTGGAAAAGGGCGAAGAGAAGCCGCTCGATCTCAACGAGATCGAGCTCTTCAAGCAGCGCAAGGCGCAGACGCTGACGGAGTTCGAGCAGCGCATGGAGCAGCGCTTCTACCGCGCCGGCGAGCGCATCTTCGCGCGCGGCGACGTCGGCGACGAACTGTTCCTGATCCGCCGCGGCGCGGTGCGCATCATGCTGCCGATCAGCAACAAGCAGAGCCACCATCTTGGCACCTTCGGCCGCGGCGCCTTCTTCGGCGAGATGGCCTTCCTCGACGGCGAACCGCGCTCGGCGGACGCCGTCGCCTTCAGCGACACCGATCTCTACGTGCTGTCGCGCAAGACCTTCGACGCGCTGGCCGAGGAGCACAAGAAGCTCGGGCTCGGCCTGATGGAAGGCCTGGCCAGCGTGCTGGCCAGCCGGCTGCGCTACACCAACGCGGAATTGCGCGCCCTCGAATCCTGAGTCAGCACCGCAGGTTCGATCGTCTCGTTGGCCACCCGCCGACCTTCGTAGAGCACTTTCTTGCTCTGCTGCTCGGCCAGCGAAATCCACAGCCCCACCGAATTCACCCAGGCGCGCGCCTGGGAATAGGTGTCGAAGCGGCGAATCCGCGAGCTGGCGACACGCCCGCGCTCATGATCGCTTTCCCGGACGGACAGCCAGACGAAGTCCATGAACAAGACTTGCACGACGAACTTGCCGGTCATGATTTCCAAGTGGATCCTGAACATGATCTCTCCGCAGAGGCTGAGCCTTTTTGTTGGGGTCAATTTAGCGAACGGCGGAAGCCGCTGTAAATACGGGGAAGCGGCTATTCGCATTACCGCGCGGAAGGTAGGCGGCGGGACGGCGATACGGCAGCGCAGATCGCCGCAACGCCTTACCCGCCGGTACTTCGGCGACGTCGCCGGCGCTACCGCATTCCGGTAGCCGGGCTACCGTGAATCGGGTAGCGATGCTTGATCTTGTCGCCGGCTGAGGGCAACATGCCGGCCTTTCCAGCAGAGGGCGCCATGGCGCAACTGATTCTTCATCCCGGCAAGGAGAAATCCATCCTGCGCCGCCATCCGTGGATTTTCGCCGGCGCCGTCGCGCGGCTCGACGGACGCGCGCGGCCCGGCGACACCGTGGACGTCGTTGCGGGCGGCGGCAAGCATGCCGGCGAGGTGCTGGCGCGTGCCGCCTGGAGCCCGGCGTCGCAGATCCGGGCCCGCGCCTGGTCCTTCGACGCCATTGATCCCATCGACGACGCCTTCTTCAAGCGGCGCATCGCCGCCGCGGTCGAGCGGCGCACGGCACTGCCGGAACTCGCGGGACAGCAGGGCCTGCGCCTGATCCACGCCGAATCGGACGGCCTGCCTGGCGTGATCGCCGATCGCTACGGCGACACCGTGGTCGTGCAGCTGACCAGCGCCGGCGCCGACAAATGGCGCAAGGCCATCGTCGGCGCCCTGCAGAAGGCGTCGGGCTGCGCGCGCATCTACGAGCGTTCCGATTCGGAAGTGCGCGGCCGCGAAGGGCTGGAGCCTGTGAGCGGCTGGCTGCTGGGCGATCCGCCGGCAGGCGACATCGCCATCGATGAGCACGGCGTCAGGATGAAGGTCGACATCGTCGCCGGCCACAAGACCGGCTTCTATCTCGACCAGCGCGACAACCGCCGCCTGCTGCGCGACCTCGCCGCCGGCAAGCGCGTGCTCAATTGCTTCTTCTACACCGGGGGCTTCTCGCTTCAGGCCCTCGCCGGCGGCGCAACCGAAGTCGTTTCCGTCGACAGCTCGGAGCCCGCGCTGGCGACGGCGCGCGACAACCTCGCGCTGAACCCGCAGCTCGACGCGGGCCGCGCGCAATGGCGCGCCGCCAACGTCTTCGACGAACTGCGGCGCCTGGCCGAAGCCGGCGAACGCTTCGACCTCATCGTCCTCGATCCGCCCAAGTTCGCGCCTTCCGCGAGCCACGTCGAGCGCGCTTCGCGCGCCTACAAGGACATCAACCTCAACGCCTTCAAGCTGCTCGCGCCCGGCGGATTGATGATGACCTACTCGTGCTCCGGCGGCGTAGACCTCGACACCTTCCAGCGCATCGTCGCCCGCGCCGCGCTCGACGCCGGCCGCGACGCGCGCATCGTGAAGCGCCTGCAAGGCGCCGCGGACCATCCGATTGCGTTGGCGTTCCCAGAAGGCGAGTACCTGAAAGGCTTGCTGGTTCAGGCATAACTGCCCAAGCGTTTCATCCCAGCCCGGCACGTCGACTCCAGCCGTGGCCGGGCATTCGCGTTGGCCGATTTGGCGTTCCGCCGCGGCCCGGCACAGCGCCTTCCGATAGTCGAACGCACTAATGCAACAAAATTGCATCCGCAATCCGGTTGTGTTCCAATGGCGCCCATGAAGAACGCATCGCCAGTGGGCGACATCCAGTCCGCCATCCGCGCCGCTGGCGCCCGTGTCACCCCGGCGCGGGTGCGTGCGCTCGCCGCTCTGCGCGCCGCATCGAGCCCGCAAACGCATGCCGAGATCGAGGAGACGCTGGCCCAGGAAGCGCATCCCGCGATCGATCGCGTCACGCTCTACCGCGTGCTCGACTGGCTCTGCTCCGCGGGGCTGGCGCACAAGGCGGCCGATGCGCGCGGCGTGTTCCGCTTCTCGGCCGCCCAGCCGAACGTCGAGCATGCCGGGCACGTGCATTTCCGCTGCACCGGCTGCGGCGGCGTGTTCTGCCTGAAGTCGCCGCCGCCGCCGGCGCCGGCGCTGCCGCGCGGCTTCCGGCTCGGCGGCATGGCGCTCGACATCCGCGGAGAATGCCCGCGCTGCGTGAGGGCGCACTCATGACCGTGCTGTTCCAGACCGTGGCGGCCAGCGTGCTCGCCGGATTCGCCAGCATGGGCATCGCCTTCTTCGGCACCACGCGGCTCAACGCCGACTGGCTGAAGCGGCTGGTGGCCTTCGCCGCCGGGCTGATGCTGGCGCTCGCCCTGCTCGATCTGCTGCCGACCGCGATCGACGAGGGCCTGGAGGCGCGTCCGCTGTTCGAGATCCTGCTGGTCGCCCTGATGGCGCTGTTCGCCATCGATTTCAATCTGCACGCCGGTTGCCATCACAGCGACGAAGGCGTCTGCGCGCACGATCTGGCGCGGCCGATGCCGATGGTTCTCGTCGGCGGCGCGCTGCACGTGTTCACCGACGGCCTGATGCTCGGTGCGGCTTTTCTCGTCGATCCCGCGCTCGCCTGGGGCATGACGCTCGCCGTACTGGCGCACGAGGTGCCGCGCGAGGCGGGCGACTTCGCCGTGCTGCTGACGGCGCGGTGGGGACGTTCGCGCGCATTCGCCTGGAATGCCGCATCGCGGCTCGCCTGCGTGGCCGGCGCCGTGCTCGGCTACCTGGCGCTGGCGAATGCAAGGTCCTGGGTGCCCTTCATCCTCGTCGTCGCCGCGGCGAACTTCATCTACATCGCCCTGACCGGCATCCTGCCGTGGCTGCGCCACGAGCGCGGCGCCTTCGCCTGGCAGGGCGGCTTCATGGCGGCGGGCATCGCGCTGGTGCCGTTGTGGGCGAGGTTCGCGCATTGAACGCGGCTTGGCGCACCCGCCTGCTCGGCTTCGTCGTGGTCTGCGTGCTCGGCCTCTACGCCGTCGCCGCGGCTCATCATCACGGCGATGCCGCGGCGGAGGAAGCCTGCGCGGTCTGCCATGCCGTCGGCCATCAGCCGCTCGATGCGCCGCCCGCGCCGCTTCTCGTCGTGCTTGCGCTGCCGGCATGGCTAGCCGTCGTTCGCTTCCGGCTTGCCGAATCCCGCGCGGCGCGTCCGCGTCCCAACCGCCACGGCTCGCGCGCCCCGCCCCGGGGCGGCATCGCCTGACGCGCCGCCGGCGCGTCCCCATCGATGTCTTCGCCGCGGCAGCGGCCCGCCGGGCCGGCATGCCCGTGCATTTTCGGGAGTTTCTCATGCAGGGTTTCAAGTCATGGGCAGGGGCGTGTGCCGCGTCCGGCCTCCTCGCGGCGAGCGCGTTCGTCCACGCCGCCGCGCCGCAAAGCGCCGCTGCGATACGCGGCATCGTCAATGACGCCTTGGGCCGCCCGCTGGCCGGCGTCGCGCTCAGCCTCAGGACGGCCGCCGGCCAGGTGGTTGGACGCGCGCAAAGCGGCGCCGACGGGCGCTTCGCCTTCGCCGACCTCGCGGCGGGCGTCTATGCCGTCGTCGGCGACAAGTCAGGCTTTCAAAGCGGCACCGCGATCGTCACGGTCGCGGCCAGCGCCGAGGCCAGCGCGACGCTGACGCTGGCTTCTCAGCAGGCGCTCGAAATCACCGTCGCCGCCGAGCGCCTCGACCGGGCGCGCAACGCGCTGTCGCCGAAGACCGGCGGCAGCCTCTACCGCTTCGGCGCGGACGACGTCGCGGCGCTGCCCGAAGGCGCGAACACCTCGTTCAACCAGGTCCTGCTGCAGGCCCCCGGCGTCGCCAACGACGTCTTCGGCCAGCTCTACGTGCGCGGCGACCACGCCAACCTGCAATACCGGATCGACGGCGTCATCCTGCCCGAGGGCATCACGGGGTTCGGCCAGGCGCTCGACACGCGCTTCGCCAAGCGCATCGACCTGATGACCGGCGCGCTGCCGGCGCAATACGGCTACCGCACGGCCGGCGTCGTGGAGATCGAGACCAAGACGCGGTTCGCCGAGGGCGGGCGCATCGACCTCTACGGCGGCGCCCGCGGCACCGTCAACCCGAGCTTCGAGTACGGCAATTCGAAGGACAACGCGAGCTACTACGTGACCGGCTCCTGGCTCGCCAACAACGTCGGCGTCGAGAATCCGGCGCCGAGCGTCGATCCGCTCCACGACCGCACGACGCAGTTCAAGGGCTTCGGCTACGCCTCGTATCTGGTCGATGCCGCCACGCGCATCAGCGCCATGGTCGGCAGCTACGACGGCAAGTTCCAGGTTCCCAACCGTCCCGGCGAGACGCCCGATCCCAACGGACAAGGCTTCCTCGCCGGCGCCGGCGTGGCGGGGTTCGACTCGGCGAGGCTCGACGAGCGGCAGCGCGAGACCAACCGCTACGGCATCCTGGCGCTGCAAAGCACGGTCGGCGCGGACTTCGACTATCAGCTCGCCTTGTTCACGCGCTATTCCAGCGTGCGCTTCACGCCCGATCCGGTCGGCGACCTGGTCTTCAACGGCATCGCCTCGAACGTCTTGCGCAGCAGTTCCAGCACCGGCCTCCAGGCGGACGGCAGCTACCGGCTCGACGACGCGCATACCCTGCGCCTGGGCGGTTTCTTCAGCAGCGAGGACGTCCGCAGCGACAACAGCTCCGTCGTGTTTCCCGTCGATGGCGCCGGCAACGTCAACGGCCCGGCCCGCACCGTCGTCGACAACAATCCGAAGAACGGCAACAGGCTGCTCGGCCTCTATCTGCAGGACGAATGGAAGGCCACCGACAAGCTGACCGTCAACTACGGCGCGCGCTTCGACCGCCTCGACGCCTTCGTCGCCGCGAGCCAGTTGAGCCCGCGGCTCGGCGTCGTCTATCAGGCGAATCCGCAGACGACGCTGCACGCCGGCTATGCGCGCTACTTCACGCCGCCGCCCACGGAACTGGTGTCGCCGACGACCGTCGCCCTGTTCGCCGGCACCAGCGGCGCGCCATCGGTGGCCCAGAATTCGCCGGTGAAAGCCGAGCGGGCCCACTATGTCGACGTCGGCATGACGCATCAGGCGACGCCGGCGCTGAACGTCGGCATCGACGCCTTCTACAAGCGCATCGCGGACCTGCTCGACGAAGGCCAGTTCGGGCAGGCGCTGATCTTCGCGCCGTTCAACTACGCGCAGGGCAAGATCTACGGCGTCGAACTGAGCGCCAACTACCGCAGCGGCGACTTCGCCGCCTACGCGAACCTGGCGCGCACCACCAGCCTCGCCCGGCAGGTCAGTTCGGCGCAGTTCAATTTCGGCCGCGAAGAGCTCGACTACATCGCCAGCAACTGGGTGTCCACCGACCACGATCAGCGCTACACGGCGTCGGCGGGCGTCTCCCGGCTCTGGGCGGGAACGCGGTACTCGGCCGACGCCATCTTCGGCAGCGGCCTGCGGCGGGGCTTCGCCAACACCGACCACCAGCCCGCCTACACGCAGGTCAACGTCGGCGCCTCGCGCCGCTTCGACACGCCGGCGCTGGGAACGCTGGAGGGCCGCGTCGCCGTCGTGAACCTGTTCGACAAGATCTACGAGATCCGCGACGGCAGCGGCATCGGCGTCGGCGCGCCGCGCTTCGGGCCGCGCCGCGGCCTCTACGCCGGCGTGAGCAGGCTGTTCTAACCTTTCATCGGAGCCTCAACATGCAAGACTTGCAGGAAGCGATCGCGGCGCTCAAGTTCGGCGGCGCCATGGTGTATCCGCTGCTGGCGCTCGCCGTGCTGGCGCTCGTCGTCGTCCTCGACAAGGCCTTCGTCTATCGGCGCTACGTGCGCCTGCCGGCGGCGCTGCTGGAACTCGTCGAGACCTACGGCTTCGCCTGGGACGCGCTCGAGCGCGAGCTGGCGGCGCTCGGCCCGCGCAACTATTTCACGCGCTTCTTCCGCGTCATCCTGAGCAATCGCGCCAAGCCGGTCTGGTGGGTCGAATCGCGCGCCGGCGACGAGGCGCAGCAGATCGAGAAGGCGCTCTCGCGCGGGCTGTGGATCCTGGAAACGGTGGTCACCGCCGCGCCGCTGCTGGGCCTGCTGGGCACCATCACCGGGATGATGCACGCCTTCAACCTGATCGGCGCCGCCGGCCTGGTCGACCCCACCGGCGTGACCGGCGGCGTGGCGCAGGCGCTGATCGCCACCGCGCTCGGCCTGTTCATCGCGCTGATCGCCTTGTTCGCCTTCAACTTCCTGTCGCGTCTGCAAGCGCAGACGCTCGACGAGATGGAGCGCCTCGGCACGCGGCTGATCGACCACATCCGCATGGACGCGGACGCCGGGAGCCGATGATGAAGCTGCGCCGGTCGCGCCAGCCGAAGCGCGGGCGCATCGAGATCATCCCGATGATCGACGTGATGTTCTTCCTGCTCGTCACGTTCATGCTGGCGTCGCTGTCGATGCAGAACCTGCATTCGCTCGCCGTCGATCTGCCGCAGGGCCACGCGGCGCCGCTGCAGCCCAAGGCGCCGGTGACGCTGACGGTGACGCCCGACAGCCGCCTGTTCCTCGACAAGACGCCGGTGACGCTGGCGACGCTGGCGCCGACGCTGAAGACGATGCTCGCCGGGCCGGATGCCAGCGTCATCGTCGCGGCCGACAGCGCCGCGCCCAACGGCGTCACGGTGCAGGCGATGCTGCAGGCGCGCGCGGCCGGCGCCCGGCATTTCCTGATCGCCGTCAAGCATGTCGACTGAAGTCTTCGACTGGCGCTGCGACAGCCCCTGGCGCCGGCTGCCTTGGACGCTGCCGGGCGCCGTCGTCTTTGGCGGCGTGGTCCTGTGGGCGTTGGCCTCCTTCATGAGGGAGCCCGCCGACCGGCCGCCCGAGCCGTCGCCCATCGAGGCGCAGGTGATCGAACTGCCGCCGCCGGCGCCGGTGGCCGAGCCGGCGAAGCCGGAGCCGCCGAAGCCCGCGCCGGCGAAACGGGCGCCGGCTCCCATTCAGCCCAGGACGCCGCCTCACCCGGAGCCCGCGCAGCCCACCGCCGCACCGTCGCCAAGCGCGGCGACTCCGGCCCCGCCGCCGCCGCGGCCGGTCCTGCCCCAGGCCGAAGGCGGCGCGGCAATGTCCGGGAACAGCGGCGCGCAGGCGATCCTGCGGCCGCTGCCGAGGATTCCCGACGATCTGCGCGAGGAGGCGATGGACGCCGCGGCGGTAGCGCGCTTTCACGTCGCCGTCGACGGCAGCGCCACGGTCGAACTGGCGCGGCCGACGCAGAACCCGCGGCTGAACCGGCTGCTGCTGGATACCCTGAAGACCTGGCGCTTCTTCCCCGCACTGAAGGACGGCAAGCCCGTCGCGTCGACCGAGGAGATCGTGGTCCGGATCCAGGTCAAGTAGCGCCGCGGCCGGCGAGCTGCGGTAAGCTAGGTGCCGCGAAATGACCTGAAAGGGAAGCGATGGAGCAATACCACGGCACCACCATCCTGTCCGTCCGGCGCGGCAACCTCGTCGCGCTCGGCGGCGACGGGCAGGTGACGCTCGGCAACGTCGTCATCAAGGCGACGGCGCGCAAGGTGCGCCGGCTCTACAACGACGAGATCCTGGCGGGCTTCGCCGGCGGCACGGCGGACGCGTTCACGCTGTTCGAGCGCTTCGAGGCGAAGCTGGAGAAGCACCAGGGCAATCTCCTGCGCGCGGCCGTGGAACTGGCGAAGGATTGGCGCACCGACCGCATGCTGCGCCGCCTGGAAGCCATGCTGGCGGTGGCGGATCGCGAGCATTCGCTGGTGATCACCGGCAACGGCGACGTGCTGGAGCCCGAGCACGGCGTCGTGGCGATCGGCAGCGGCGGCGCCTATGCGCAGTCCGCCGCGCGGGCGCTACTGGAGAACACCGACCTGGCGCCGGCGGAAGTCGTCGCCAAGTCGCTGGCGATCGCCGGCGACATCTGCATCTACACCAACCAGAATCACCTCATCGAGACCCTGGAGTAGAGCCGCCCAGCGCGTCGTTGATGCGCCGCCGCCACTTGGCCTGCGGCGAGCGCTCGACGATCAGCGCGTGTCCGTCGGGCAGCGCCATGGCGAGAATCTCGTGGCCGTCGTGCTCGAGACGGTAAATG
>DAIDAU010000142.1 GCA_027310465.1 Rhodocyclaceae bacterium | reverse complement strand
AGGCCGACCGGGCCAGCATCCTCGGCTACTACGGCGAGTTGCTCAAGGCGCGGGCCTTGGCCTCCCATCCGCTGAACCCCCGCCTGTTCCTCGACGACATCGCCGCCCGATACCTGCGCGCCATCGCGCCTGCTCGCTCATGACGCCGCTGCTCGTCGATTCGCATTGCCATCTCGATTTTCCGGAGCTGGCGGCGAACCTCCCGCAAGTGCTCGAACGCATGGAGGAAATGGGCGTCGGCTGGGCGCTCTGCGCCGGCGTGACGCTCGAGCGCCAGCCGGCGGTGCTCGAGCTTGCCGCCGCCCACGACAACATCTTCGCGGCGGTCGGCGTGCATCCGGACAACGAAGGCGGCGTCGAACCGGACGAGGATCGGCTGGTGTCGCTGGCGGACGATCCGAAGGTCGTCGCGATCGGGGAAACGGGCCTCGACTACTACCGCCTGGAAGGCGACCTCGAGTGGCAGCGCGAGCGTTTCCGCATCCACATCCGCGCCGCGCGGCGCGCCCGCAGGCCCCTGATCATCCATAGCCGATCGGCCGCGGCCGACACCCTGCGCGTGCTGCACGAGGAGAAGGCGGAGGAGGTCGGCGGCGTCTTCCACTGCTTCACCGAGAACGCCGAGGTGGCGCGGCAGGCGCTCGACCTCGGCTTCCTGATCTCGATGTCCGGCATCGTGACCTTCAAGAACGCCGCCGAGCTCAAGGAGGTGGCCAGGATGGTACCGCTCGACCGCTTGCTGGTCGAAACGGATTCCCCCTACCTGGCGCCGGTGCCCCATCGCGGCAAGACGAACGAGCCGGCGTACGTCCGGCACGTTGCGGAAGAAGTCGCGCGATTGAAGAACGTGAGCTTCGAACAGGTGGCCGTGGCGACCACCGACAATTTCTTCCGCCTGTTCTCGGCGGCTGCGAGGTCGAATGGCTAGTCCGCTTCTTCCGGCCCGCGCGCGGCATCTGCTGACCGCCGGGATGTTGTTCGTGGCCGTGCCGGCCGTCGCTGGCGTCTATGAGGACATCCTCGTCGCCGCGAACGAGAACCAGACGGAAAAGGTCGTCGAGCTGCTTCAGCGCGGCATGGACGTCAATACCTCCGATCGGGACGGCGACACGCTGGCACTGATCGCGGCACGAAACGGCAACAATGATCTCCTAGATTTTCTGTTAAGAAATAGAGCCAATGTGCTGAAACAAAACAAGTACGGCGATTCACCAATCATGGCCGCAACGATGCGGGGCCACGCGGATACGGTCAGGCGACTGCTGGCGGCCGGCGCCGACGTGCACAACAAGGGCTGGAACGCGCTGCATTACGCCGCGTATTCGGGGCACGCCGAAATTGCGCGCCTGCTCATCGAGCACAAGGCAGATCTCGACGCCCGCGCGCCGAACGGCCAGACTCCGCTCATGCTCGCCGCGAGCGCCGGATACCTCGATGTCGTCAAGCTCCTTGTGGACAGCGACGCCGACATGGACCTCGAAGATGCCGACGGCCATGCTGCGATCAACCTCGCAGAACGGAACGGCCATGCGGATGTCGTCGACTATCT
>DAIDAU010000279.1 GCA_027310465.1 Rhodocyclaceae bacterium | reverse complement strand
CTCCACCTTGAGGCGCACGCCGCTGACGTGGTCGCCGAGGCGGTAGAGCTTCTGCGCGTCCTCCATGTTCACCAGCGCCAATCCCGAATCGAACTCGAACATGCCGACCTCGAAGATGCCGACGACGCGGAACTGCTTGAGGCGCGGCAATACCGCGGCCGGCGTCACCATGCCCTGCGGCGCGATCAGCGTCACCTTGTCGCCGGGATAGGCGTCGAGCGCGCGCGCCACCTCCGAGCCGAGGACGATGCCGAACTCGCCGGGCTTGAGGTCGTCGAGCTGGCCGGCTTTCATGTGGCGCCGGAAGTCGGCCACCTTGTCCTCGGCCTCGGGCAGGATGCCGCGCACCACGACGCCGCGCACGTGGTCGCCGAAGGCCAGCATGCTCTGCTCCTGCACGTAGGGCGCGGCGGCCTGGATGCGCGGGTCGCGCGCCACCTGCTGGACGACGTGCGGCCAGTTCGCCAGCTCGCCGGCCGGGCCCGAAATCTCGATATGCGAGGCGACGCCGAGGATGCGCGTGCGCAGCTCCTTCTGGAAGCCGTTCATCACCGACAGCACGACGATCAGCGCCGCCACCCCGAGCGCCAGGCCGACCAGCGAAATCAGCGAAATCACCGAAATGAACGGATTGCGCCCGCCGGTGCGCTTCTTGGCGCGCGTGTAGCGCAGGCCGATCCAGAATTCGTAGCGGAAAGGAAACATGGCCGCGAATGTTAGCCGGTAATCCGAAGCGGCGTGTAGGAAATCGCCGACCTTTGCACCATTCGGGCGGCGATCGCTGTATAAAGCTGCCGAAACAACATCGTATCCCGACGGAGAAGGCAATGAAGGCGGTATCCGAGTGGTGGCGGGGTGTCGGGCTGCAGCTCAAGCTGCAGATACTGATCCAGGGTTTCTTGATCGCCATCCTGCTCGCCGCCCAGCACGGCATCACGCTGCGCTTCGAGCACCAGGCCCTCGCCGCCGCGGAAGAGCGCGCGCAGACCGTGGCCGACGGCGCCATCAACGGCCTCAACACGCTGATGCTGACCAAGATCGGCGACGACGACGTCATCGGCGACAAGGCGGCGCGCGGCCTCTTCATCAAGAAGATGGGCGTCTCGGAGAACGTGCGCGAGATGCGCGTGGTGCGCGGCAAGGGCGTCGACGACGAGTTCGACGCCGGCCTGCCCGAGGAGCGCGCCGTCGACGACATGGACCGCGCCGTGCTGGCCAGCGGCAAGACCGAGACCCGGCTCGGCGTCGTCGGCGACGACGCCACCATCCGTACCGTCGTGCCCTTCCTGGCGACCAAGAACTTCCGCACCACCGACTGCCTGCGCTGCCACGGCGTCGACGATGGCGCGGTGCTCGGCGCCGCCAGCGTGACGATCGACGTCAATGAGGACATGCGACGCATCCGCAAGCTCGATACAGCGATGTGGATCGGCCAGGCGATCCTGCAGGTGATCCTGTTCTTCGTCATCGGCTTCATCGTGCGCCGCCAGCTGCGCCAGCTCGGCGGCGAGCCGGCGTACGCGACGGAAATCTCGCGGCGCATCTCGGAGGGCGACCTCGCCTTCACCATCGCGGTGCGCGAGGGCGACGATTCGAGCCTGATCGCCAACATGCGCGAGATGCAGCAGCAC
>DAIDAU010000270.1 GCA_027310465.1 Rhodocyclaceae bacterium | reverse complement strand
GTCTTGTACTCGGCGCCGACGTGGTGCTTGGTGGTGGCGTAGACCAGCCATGGACACACGGCTTCGGCGCCGTAGCCGGCGAGCAGCGCGAAGTGGTGGACTTCGCGCACCGAGCCGGAGTCGACGATCAGCCCGGTGCTGGTGCGCAGGCCCTTCTTCACCAGATGGTGGTGGACCGTCGAGCAGGCCAGCAGCGCAGGAATCGCGACGCGGTCGCGGCTGACGCCGCGGTCGGACAGGACGATCGCGTTGTAGCCGTCGGCGACGGACTTCTCGGCCGCCGCGGCGAGCTGCAGCAGCGCGGTTTCGCAGCCGTCGGCGCCGTCGGCCAGCGGGTAGGTGATGTCGAGCACGAGCGACTTGAAGCGGCCCTTGGTGAGCCGGCCGATGTCGTCGAGGCGCGCGAGGTCGTCGTCGGTGAGCACCGGCTGCGTCACTTCGAGGCGCGGCGTCAGTGTGTCTTCGTCGTCGGCGATGCCCATCAGGTTGGGGCGCGGGCCGATGAAGGACGTCAGCGACATGACGATCTCTTCGCGGATCGGGTCGATCGGCGGATTCGTCACCTGCGCGAACAGCTGCTTGAAGTAGAGATAGAGCGACTTGCTCTTGTTCGAGAGCACGGGCAGCGCCGTGTCGGTGCCCATCGAGCCGATCGCCTCCTCGCCGTTCTTCAGCATCGGGTCGAGGATGAACTTGATGTCCTCGTCGGAATAGCCGAAGGCCTGCTGCGTGTCGAGCAGCGATTCCTTCATCTTGGCCAGCGGCTTGCCTTCGGGCAGGTCGGAGACGAAGGTGCGCGATTCCTGGATCCACTTGCGGTACGGCTCTTCGGTGGCGATCGACTTCTTCAGCTCGGCGTCGTCGATGATGCGGCCCTGCTCGAGGTCGATGAGGAACATCTTGCCCGGCTGCAGGCGCCACTTCTTGACGATCTTCTCCTGCGGGACGTCGAGCACGCCCATCTCGGAGGCCATCAGCACCATGTCGTCGTCGGTGACGAGATAGCGGGCGGGACGCAGGCCGTTGCGGTCGAGCGTGGCGCCGATCTGGCGGCCGTCGGTGAAGGCGACCGCGGCGGGGCCGTCCCACGGCTCCATCACCGGTGCGTGGAATTCGTAGAAGGCGCGGCGGTCGTCGTCCATCAGCGGGTTGCCGGCCCAGGCTTCCGGGATCAGCATCATCATGGCGTGGGCCAGCGAATAGCCGCCCATCACCAGCAGTTCCAGCGCGTTGTCGAAGGAGGCCGAGTCGGACTGGCCGTCGACGATCAGCGGCCACAGCTTGTCGAGGTCGGCGCCGAGCTTCTTCGAGGCCATCGCCTTCTGGCGCGCGGCCATCCAGTTGATGTTGCCGCGCAGGGTGTTGATCTCGCCGTTGTGCGCGATCATGCGGAACGGATGCGCGAGGTCCCAGGTCGGGAAGGTGTTGGTCGAGAAGCGCTGGTGCACCAGCGCCAGCGCGGAGACGACGCGCTCGTCGAGCAGGTCGACGTAATACTCGCCGACCTGGTGCGCGAGCAGCAGGCCCTTGTAGCCGATAGTGCGCGACGACAGCGTGGGAATGTAGAACTGGCGGCCGTCGACGAGCTTGAGCTTGCGCACCTCGTGCTCGACGCGCTTGCGGATCACGAACAGCTTGCGCTCGAAGGCGTCGGCGTCCAGCGTATCGGCGCCGCGGCCGATGAAGACCTGGCGGATCGCCGGCTCGGCGTCGCGGGCGGCCTTGGCCAGGCCGCGATTGTCGCGCGGCACGTCGCGCCAGCCGAGGAAGTCCTGGCCCTCTTCGAAGACGATGCGCGCGACCGCGGATTCGCATGCGGCGCGGCCATTGGCGGACTGCGGCAGGAAGACGTTGCCGCAGGCGTAGGCGCCGGCGGCGGGAAGGGTGATGCCGTGCTTGGCGGCCTCGGCGCGCAGGAAGGTGTCGGGCAGTTGGATCAGGATGCCGGCGCCGTCGCCGAGCAGCGGGTCGTAGCCGGTCGCGCCGCGGTGCGTCAGGTTCTCGAGAATCTGCAGGCCCTGCTTGACGATTGCATGGCTCTGGCGGTTCTTGATGTGGGCGACGAAGCCGACGCCGCAGGCGTCGTGCTCGAAGGCGGGGTCGTAGAGCCCCTGTCGCGGGGGTAGTGCGAACTGGTCCATCCTTGTTCCTTCCGGTGCGCCTTCCGCGGCGGTCCCTGACGGGACACGCGGCCGTCAAAAAAAGCCGGGGCGCGCGCTCATCCCCGGCCTTTAGGAAAATCCTTTGGGCGAACGAGCGAATATACCGAGATTTGCCCCCGACTTCAATACGCTGCAATGCAGCAGAGTCGATCTAAAGCGATAGGAAGTGGCTCATGCGGCCACCTAGCCGAACAGGCGGCGATGTTCGCTGATGGCATAGCGATCGGTCATGCCGGCGATGTGGTCGGCGATGGCGCGCGGACCTTTCACCGTCATGGCGGCCTGGCACTGGGCCGGCAGCAGGGCCGGATCGGCGTTGAATGCCGCGAAGAGATCCGCGATGATGCGGCGGCCCTTGTCCGTCTCGTGCAGGACGCGCTCATGGTTGTAAAGGGCGCCGCGCAGGAAATGCTTGAGCGCGCCGTTTTCCTCGGCCATCGCCGTCGTGAAGGCGATCAGGTTCCGGGCGCGATGCACGTCCTCGAGCGTGGCGATGCCGGACTCGGCGATCCTGCGCGCGGATTCGGCGAGCAGATCGGTCACGAGGGCGTCGATCATGCGGCGCACCGTTTCGTGCACCAGGCGACGGTCGGCGATGTTCGGGAATTCCGCCCGGGCCTCCGCGGCATGCCGCGCGAACAGGCTGATCTGCTCCAATTGCTCGGCACTGATCAGGCCCGAGCGCAGGCCGTCGTCGACGTCATGGTTGTTGTAGGCGATCTCGTCGGCAAGATTGCATATCTGCGCCTCCAGCGACGGCCGCAGGCCATCGGCGAAGCGCTTGCCGACCTCTCCGAGGCCGCGCGCCCGTTCCGGCGGACAGTGCTTGAGGATGCCCTCGCGCGTCTCGAACATCAGGTTGAGCCCGTCGAAGGCGCCGTAGCGCTCCTCCAGTTCATCGACGATCCGCAGGCTCTGGAGATTGTGCTCGAAGCCGCCGTGGTCCTTCATGCAGGCGTCGAGCGCTTCCTGTCCGGCGTGGCCGAAAGGCGTATGGCCGAGATCGTGCGCCAGCGCGATCGCCTCGGCGAGATCGTCGTTGAGCTGAAGCGATCGCGCCACGCTGCGGGCGATCTGCGCCACCTCGATCGAATGCGTCAGCCGCGTGCGGAAGAGATCGCCTTCGTGATTGACGAAGACTTGCGTCTTGTATTCGAGCCGCCGAAAGGCGGTGGAATGGACGATCCGATCGCGGTCGCGCTGGAACTCGCCGCGCGCCTTCGGCGGAGGTTCGGGGTGCCGGCGACCGCGCGAATTGCGGTCGCCGACCGCGTAGCTCGCCAGGTTAGGCACAGCAGGCGTCGATAGCGGCGCGGATATCGCCGGGCAGCGCCTCGGCGTGGGTCACGGCGCTGCCGATCTGCCGCAGCAGCACCAGGCGAAGCTTGCCCGCGATCACCTTCTTGTCGTGCCCCATGAAGTCGAGGTAGCGCTCGGCGCCCAGTTGCGGTCCCTGCACCGGCAGCCGCGCCCGGGCGAGCAGATCGCGCACCCGCGCGACGTCGCGCTCCGTCAGCCAGCCGAGGCGGCGCGACAGCTCGGCGGCCATCACGGTCCCCGCCGCCACCGCTTCGCCGTGCAGCCACACACCATAACCGAGACCCGCTTCGATCGCGTGGCCGAAGGTGTGGCCGAGGTTCAGCAAGGCGCGCCCGTTGTCCTTGGCGGTCTCGCGCTCGTCGCCGGCAACGACCTCGGCCTTGTTGGCGCAGGAACGCTCGACGGCGTAGGACAGCGCCTCGGCATCGCGCGCGATCAGTTTCTCCATGTTCCGCTCGAGCCATTCGAGGAACGGCAGATCGCGGATGAGGCCGTACTTGACGACTTCCGCGAGCCCCGCGGAAAGCTCGCGATCGGGCAGCGTGGTCAGCGTGTCGGTGTCGGCCAGCACCAGCCGCGGCTGCCAGAAGGCGCCGATCATGTTCTTGCCGCGCGGGTGATTGACGCCGGTCTTGCCCCCGACGGAAGAATCGACCTGCGCCAGCAGCGTGGTCGGCACCTGGATGAAGGGAACGCCGCGCTGGTAGGCCGCGGCGGCAAACCCGGCGAGGTCGCCGACGACGCCGCCGCCGAGGGCGACATTCGTGGTCGTGCGGTCGCAGCGATCGGCGAGCAGGGCGTCGAAGATCCGGTTGAGCGTCTCCCAGTTCTTGTGGCTCTCGCCGTCGGGCAGGATGATCTCCGTCACGCCGACCTTCGCCGCGCGCAGCCCCGCAGCGAGCTTTTCGAGATACAGCGGGGCCACGACGTCGTTGCTGACGATCGCCACGCGCGGCGTCGTCAATGCGCCCGCGATCAGGCTGGCCTGGCCCAGCAGCGCCGGCCCGATATGGATCGGGTAAGTGCGTTCGCCTAGGGCGACCTTCAAGGTTCGCATCGTGACCTGATCTCCGTTTCCACTTTCGCCACCAGCTGCGTCACGCCCCCTGCGACGGCATCGACGACGATGTCCGCGATCTCGCGATAAAGCGGGTCGCGCGTGCGGTAGAGCTCCTCGAGCTTGGCCAGCGGGTTCGCCACGCGCAGCAGCGGCCGGTTGCGATCGTGCCGCGTGCGCTCGTAGAGCATGGCCGGCGGCGCGTTGAGATAGACGACGAGGCCGCTTGCCGCAAGGGCATCGCGATTGGCCGGATCGAGCACGACTCCGCCGCCGGTCGCCAGCACCAAGCCTTCCTCGGCGGCGAGCTGGGCGATCACCTGCGTCTCGCGCTTGCGGAAGCCCGCCTCGCCCTCGATCTCGAAAATGGTCGGAATCCGCACCCCCGTCCGCGCTTCGATTTCATGATCGGCATCGAGAAAGCGGCGTCCGAAGCGCTTCGCCAAATGGCGTCCGACGGTCGTCTTGCCCGCTCCCATCATGCCCACCAGATAAATGTTGCCGCATCGCTCCACGCGGGGATTTTAGCAGCAGAAGCGGCAAGGGCCGGCGAACCGGCCCTTGCTGGGGATTAGGCAAGCACTGCTATTTGAGCGATAGGCCGTCCGCAACGATCTTCGGCGTAATGAAGACGAGAAGTTCCGTCCTGGTATCGGATGTCGCCTTGTTACGGAACAGCAGACCCAGCACCGGAATATCGCCGAATAGCGGGACCTTGTTGATTCGCTTCGATTCAATTTGCTCGAAGATGCCGCCGATGACGACGGTCCCGCCATTGTCCACCAGTACGTCCGTCTTGACGTGCTTGGTGTTGATCGGCACCGCACCTGCTATGGCATTTGCGTAGTCCGGCGCATCCTTGTTGATATCGAGCGTCATCATGACGCGACCATCGGGCGTGATGTTCGGGGTCACCTTCAGCGACATGACGGCCTTCTGGAAACTGACGCTGGTGGCGCCGGAACTCGACGCCTGCAGATAGGGCACTTGTACGCCTTGCTCGATCAGGGCCTCGACCTTGTCCGCGGTCAGGATGCGCGGGCTGGTCACGGTCTTGCCGTTGCCATCGGATTCGAGAGCGGAGACTTCCAAGTTGAGGAACCGCGTGCCTGCCGGATTGAAGAGCGTTAGCGCCAACGAGCCAGTCTGACCAGTCAGTCCAGTATTCGAAGCCGGCAAATTGACGAACGTCGATTGCGTCAGGAAATTAGGAACGTCTTTGACCTGCCCCGTGAGATATCCCGTACCCGAAATCGTCGAGCCGATTTTGGTCTGAACGCGATTCGATCCAGAACCAATTGGCGAAAAGTCATTGTAGCCAAGCCGCACGCCCAAGTTCTTCGCAAAGCTCGACGATGCTTCCACGATGCGCGCTTCGATGAGCACTTGCCGCGACGGCACGTCGATCTGCGCCAGCAGTCGCCGGATTTCTTCTAGGCGGCTCGGCGTGTCGGTGACGAACAGCTTGTTGGTGCGCTCGTCCACCGCCACGCTGCCGCGCTTCGATAGCATGGAAGACGTCGCGGCACCCGCGGCGCCCGGAGCACCCCCCTAAGGAAAGCCTGCACTGCCTTCGCGTTGTGATAGTTCAGCTGGAATGTTTCGGTGCGCGTCGGCTCAAGGTCGGCGATCTGCTGCTTCGATTCGAGGCTCAGCTTCTCCTTCGCCGCCAACTCGTCTCGCGGGGCAATCCAAATGACGTTGCCCGTCTTGCGCATGTCGAGGCCGCGGGTATTGAGGATGATGTCGAGCGCCTGGTCCCAAGGCACGTCCTTGAGACGCAGCGTCAATGAGCCGGAAACGGAATCGCTGACGACGATGTTGAGGTTGGTGAAGTCGGAAATGACCTGCAGGACGGAACGGACTTCGACGTTCTGGAAGTTCAGCGACAGCTTCTCGCCCTGGTAGCCGCCTCGCGTTCCTTGCACCAGCTTGTTCGGATCCTCGACGACTTGCCGCACCTCGACGACGAACTGATTGTCGCTCTGGTAGGCGTTGTGTTCCCACAGCCCATGCGGCGTGATCGTCATCCGCACGTTGTCGCCCTGCGTCGATGTATTGACGGTCGTCACCGGCGTGGCGAAATCGGTGACGTCGAGCCGCCGGCGGAGGCTTTCGGGCAGCGCCGTCTTGGCGAAGTCGACGATGAGATTCGTTCCCTGCTGTTTGATGTCGATGCCGACGTTGGGATCGGACAGATCCACGACGATCAGGCCTTCTCCTTGCTTGCCGCGGCGGAAATTGATGTCGCGAATGCTTTGCGCGGTCGCCTCGGGTCGCGCTTCGGCAAAATGCGTCGGAGCGGAGCTAGCCTGAAGCTCGGGACCCGCCTGGAGGAAGGTGATGAAGATCGACCTTCCTTCGATGCGGGTTTCGAAAGGCAGGTTGCGGCGAAGATTGACCACGAGACGCGTGCGATCGCTGACCTGGACGATATTGACGCTGCGCAGATCGCCTTCGCCGATCTGCTGCAGCGATCGTCCGAGGCCGTTGCCGGTGCCCGGGAAATCGAAAGCGACGCGTGCCGGGTTGGCGATGCTGAAGCTCGCGGGCGCCGCCGCCGGCGCTTCATGCAGCGTCACCCTCAGGACCGTGCTGTCGCCCTGTTTCGTGACCTGCAGGTCGTCGATGCTGTTTGAAGGCACCGGACCGCCTGCGGCCGACTGCGCCCATGCGACGCTGCAGATTCCGACGAGTGCGACGAATGCCAGCAGCCGATTGATCGCGGCAAGGACGTTCTTCATTTCTGTTCCCCCTGGACCTGCATCTCGAGGACGGATTCGCGTTCAACCCAGTCGCCGGACGGATCCTGCACAAGTTCTTTCAAGACCAGTTTGCCCTCGTCGAGACCGGGAGAGGTTTGGATATCGGTCACCATCCCGAAATCCTGGCCCATGTGGTTGCCGATCTTCACGCGGTAAATGCGCTTGTCGGCGGTGACGACCGCATACAGCAGCTTGGCGTCGCGGATGAGGCCGACGAACCTAATCGCATCGAGAGGATAGCGTTCGAGTTCTTCCTTGCGCCGGTCCAGATCGGGCTTGACGCCGCCGCCGCCCGCCTTCTTCTGCGGCTCGATCTTCGAGGGACGGAACGGGTCCGGCAAATCGCCGGGATCGTAGGAGACGACCGGGAACGGCTTTACCTCGGGCAAGGGTGGAACGTGGCCGCGCATGTCCTTGGTCGCGTCCCGCATCCACTGCTTGATGTCCGAGTGCTCCTCGCTGCTGCACGCGACCAGCGACAGCACGAGCACGGCCAGCCAAAGGCGCTTCATTTCTTCGCTCCCGGCTTGGCGGCTTTCTTCTGCTTGGCTATCTCGCCTTCATCGAGATAGCGGAACGTCTTGGCGGTGGTCGACAGCGTCAGGGCGCCTTTTCCCGAGTCGCCGACCTCGATGTCGTTCAGCGTCACGATGCGGGGCATCTTCGCGATGTCGCCCGCGAAGCCGCCCAGGTCGTGATAGGAGCCGATCAGCTTGACGGTAATCGGCAATTCGGCGTAGAAATCCTTCATCACCTCTGCGCCGGGCTTGAACAGCTCGAATTGAAGTCCGCGCCCCAGTCCCGCCTGGTTGATATCGACGAGCAGGGATTCCATTTCCGACTTGTTCGGCAACTGCTTGAGCAGGACGCCGAAGGACCGGTCCATCTCGGCCAGCTGGCGACGATATTCGTCGAGGTTGACGGCCTGTTTCTTCTTGGCGAGCCAGTCGTCCTTGAGCGTGGCTTCTTCCTTTTCCTTGTTGTCCAACTCCTCGAGCTGAACGCGCCAGCCAAGCCACCAGGCTCCCAGCAGCAGGGCCAGGAAGATGGCCGCGAGGATCAGGATGCGCGGGCCGAGCGGCCACTGTCCCGGATCCTTGGGATCCAGCGTCTTGAACTCTTCGGCGATCCGCTTGAAGTCGATCGCCGGCATATTCAATTTGGGAAGCGCGGGCGCCTTCATGATTTGACGTCCTTGGCGCCGGGAGCCTTCTTCGCCCCCTTGTCGTCCTCGCTCGTCTGCCGCCGGATCTTGAAATTGAGGCTGAACTGCGACAGGCGCTTGTTGTTCACCGTTTCCGCCTTGATTTCCACGAGATCGGGCTTTTCCGTGATCGGCGAGGCTTCGAGGTTGCGCATGAGCGTCGACACCCGGGCATTGGATTGGGCGTAGCCGATCAGGTTGATCTTGTCGCCGGTCTGCTTGATCGACTTCAGATAGATGCCGTCCGGCACCTGGCGCACGAGCTCGTTGAACAAGTGCACCGTCTCGGTACGGTTGGCCTGCAGCGATTCGATGATGCGCTTGCGCGAGAGCAGCGAATCCGTCTGGTCCTTGAGCCGCTGGATTTCCTGGATGTCCTTGTCCAGCAGCGCGATCTCGCTCTTCAGGAAGGCGTTCTTGCCGTCTTGCGCGCTGATGTAGCCGTTGATCGCGCCGTAGCCGAGGAACCAGATGACGGCGGCGGTCGCGGCGACGACGCCCGCCAGCGCGAAGAACTGCTGGCG
>DAIDAU010000255.1 GCA_027310465.1 Rhodocyclaceae bacterium | reverse complement strand
ACCTCGGCCTGGTGGGACTGATCCAGTTCCTGCCGCGGGTGCTGCTGCTGCCGCTCGTCGGCAATGCCGCCGACCGCTACGACCGGCGCCGGCTGATACTGGCCGCGCAAGCGGCGCAATGCGCGACGATGGCGGCATTGGCTGCGGCGACGGCGAGCGGCCTCGTCTCGCGCGACCTGATCTTCGTGCTGGTGTTCCTGGCCGGCGCCGCGCGCGCGCTCGAGCATCCGGCCACGCTGGCGCTGCTGCCGCGGCTCATGGCGCCATCCCTGCTGTCGCGCGCGACGGACATGAGCGCTTCGGCGAACCAGGCGGCGACGATCCTCGCGCCCGCCGCCGCCGGCTTCCTCTACCTGCTGGGGGCGACCGCGGTCTATGCGCTGACGACCGTCGCGTTCCTCGCCGCCATGGCGGCGGCGACGGCGATACACGCGCCGCACACGCGCGCCGAGGTCGCCGGCATGGGGCTGCGGCGCTTCGTCGAAGGCATCCGCTTCATCCGCGCGCACCGCGCGATGCTGGGAGCGATCTCGCTCGATCTCTGCGCCGTATTCCTCGGCGGCGCCACCGCGCTGCTGCCGATCATCGCGCTGGAAGTCCTCGCCACGGGGCCCTGGGGGCTCGGCCTGCTGCGCTCGGCGCCGGCCGCGGGCGCGCTGCTGATGGCGATCTGGCTCGCGCACCATCCGCTCGAGCGGCGCATCGGCAAGCTGATGTTCGCCTGCGTCGCGGTCTTCGGCGCGGCGACCATCGCCTTCGGCCTGTCGCATTCGCTGGTCCTGTCGATGCTGATCCTCGCGGTGCTGGGCGGGGCCGATATGGTGAGCGTCGTCATCCGCAATGCCTACGTGCAACTGCAGACGCCCGACGAGATGCGCGGCCGCGTCAGCGCCGTCAACTCGGTCTTCATCGGCGCCTCCAACCAACTCGGCGAATTCGAGTCCGGCGTGACCGCCGCCTGGTTCGGCGCCGTGCCGGCCGTGATCCTCGGCGGCGTCGGCACGCTGCTGGTGGTCGCGGCGTGGATGCGCATGTTTCCCGAACTGCGTCACGCCGAACGCCTCGAGCGCTAAGCCTCCAGCGCGCCCGCGCCGGCGGATTTGTGATCAATTGTTTGCTTCCGCATTTTCGGCACGGACCGTGCTGAGAAGGATGCCAAGCACGGGAAAGACGAGTGCGAATGCATGCGGGATGCCGAAGGCGCGTCAATTCTTGCCTTGCGTCCGTCCGCCGGCGGCAGTATTTGCCGGTGGCGGCAACGAGGCGGCTCGCAGCGCACCTGCAACCATGCGAGAACACTAAGGAGGCGTCATGTCCGTATCCAACGTAGGTTCCAGCGCCGGACTCAGCCAACTGCAATGGCGCTCGACGGTCCGCCAGGCGCGCCAGGACTTCGAGCAGTTGTTCCAGGCCATGCAGTCAGGCGATCTGTCCGGCGCGCAGCAGGCCTATTCCGCCCTGCAGCAGTTGCAGCCCGCGAGTTCGGCATCGCGCGGCACGTTCGCCGCGAGCGCAGACGCGACGGCATCCGTCGCCAGCACACCGGCGAGTTCGACCGCCGGCACCAGCTCCTCCAATGGAATCGTAGGCAATACCATCGCCAGCGACTGGAGCTCGCTCGGCCAGGCGCTGCAATCCGGCAACCTGAGCTCCGCGCAGAGCGCATTCTCTCAGATCGAGCGGGACCTGCAGTCCTCGGCGCAGGAAGCCGGCGAGCGTCATCGTCGTCGCGAGGTCGGCCAGGCGCAGGCCGCTTATTCCGCCATGCAGATCGCCAACGCGACCTCCGCCGCCGGCACGACGACGGGCAACTCGGCCAATCCAGTCGTATCGGACATCAACGCCCTGAAGCAGGCGCTGCAGTCGGGTGACACGACGTCCGCGCAGAATCTGCTGACCCGGCTGCAAAGCGACCTGCAAGCTTCAGGTCAGGCCCAGGGTGTCTACGACCACCGTTATCGCGGCTTCGCGTTGCAGAGCCCGACGGCCGCTTACGCCGGCGCTGCCACGGCCGGCACGGCGGGTGCCGCGTTACCCACGACCACTGCCGCGTGATTCTTGCGGCATGCCTGCCGCCATGCCCAATAGGCAGGAGAGAAGAGTGACAACGGCAATTTCCGGAATCGGCAGCAGCGCGGCGACGCCGCCGGTATGGTCGGGCGCCGGCATGCGCGGTGAACTATGATGGCAGCGTAGAAATTGCTGTCGGGAGACTGTCATGAACAAGCTCTTCTCGGGATTCGCCGTTTGCTGCCTGCTCGCCGGATGCGCCCACTCCTATGAATGGACCAAGCCGGGCGCGACGCCCGCCGCACGGGACGCCGACCTGATGGCCTGCGGCACCCGCAACGCCCATCTCCAAAAGGACGATCCGAAAGCGGTGGCCGTCATCGACGAGTGCATGGCGGCGCGAGGCTACGAGAAGAAGGCGCGCTAGCCGTATCGCGATCCCGTTCCACGCCCGCCCGGCGGACTGGCGGGTGGCCCTTGAAATGCTCCAAAGCGCCCCCATCAAGGGGGATATTTTTGCGTTCTGAGGAGCTTTTCGTCATGTCCGACTCGGCCACGTCCGCTTCTTCTTCCAAGGAGACCCTGGGATTCCAGACTGAGGTGAAGCAACTGCTTCACCTGATGATCCACTCGCTTTACTCGAACCGCGAGATCTTCCTGCGCGAGCTGATCTCGAACGCCTCCGACGCCTTCGACAAGCTGCGCTTCGAGGCGCTGCACAATGCCGGACTGTTCGAGAGCGACGCCGAGCTCAAAATCCGCGTTGCCTACGACAAGGCGGCCAGGACGCTGACGATCGCCGACAACGGCATCGGCATGAGCCGCGACGAGGTCGTCGCCAATCTCGGCACCATCGCCAAGTCCGGCACGCGCGAGTTCTTCTCCCAGCTCACCGGTGACCAGCAGAAGGATGCCCACCTGATCGGCCAGTTCGGCGTCGGCTTCTATTCGTCCTTCATCGTTGCCGACAAGGTGACGGTCGTCACGCGCCGCGCCGGCGTGCCGGCCGGCCAGGCGGTGCGTTGGGAGTCGGACGGCTCCGGCGAATTCTCGGTCGAGATGGTCGAGCAGGCGGGCCGCGGCACCGAGATCACGCTGCATCTCAAGGAAGGCCAGGACGACCTGCTGTCGGTCTGGAAGCTGCGCTCGATCATCCGCAAGTATTCCGACCACATCGTCCAGCCCATCGTGATGAAGCAGGAGGAGTGGGACAAGGACAAGAACGAGCAGGTCGCGACCGAAGAGGACGAGACCGTCAACAAGGCCTCGGCGCTGTGGGCGCGCAGCAAGAACGACATCAGCGAGGAAGAGTACAAGGAGTTCTACAAGCACGTCGGCCACGACTTCGACGAGCCGCTGGCGTGGACGCACGCGCGCGTCGAGGGCAAGAGCGAATACACGCAGCTGCTCTACGTGCCGGCGCACGCGCCGTTCGACCTGTGGGACCGCAACGCGCGCCACGGCATCAAGCTCTACGTTCGGCGCGTGTTCATCATGGACGACGCCGAGCAGTTGATGCCGCTCTACCTGCGCTTCATCCGCGGCGTGGTCGATTCCGCCGACCTGCCGCTCAACGTCTCGCGCGAGATACTGCAGGAGAGCAAGGACATCGAGGCGATCCGCAAGGGCGCAACAAACAAGGTGCTCGGCATGCTGGACGACCTGGCGCAGAACGACAAGGAGAAGTACGCCAAGTTCTGGGGCGAGTTCGGCCGCGTGCTCAAGGAAGGCGTCGGCGAGGACTTCGCCAACAAGGAGAAGATCGCCAAGCTGCTGCGCTTCGCCTCGACGAACGCCGATACGCCGGATGAAACCGTTTCGCTGACCGACTACGTCGGCCGCATGAAGGAAGGCCAGGACAAGCTTTACTACGTCGCCGCCGAAACCTTCAATGCCGCCAAGAACAGCCCGCATCTCGAGATCTTCCGCAAGAAGGGCATCGAGGTGCTGCTGCTGTCCGATCGCGTCGACGAGTGGGTCGTGTCGCACCTGACCGAGTTCGAGGGCAAGGAGCTGGTGTCGGTCGCCAAGGGCGGCCTCGATCTCGGCAAGCTCGAGGACGAGGCCGAGAAGCAGGAGCAGGAGTCGGCCGCCGGCGAGTTCAAGGACCTGACCGACAGGATCGCCAAGTCGCTCGGCGAGCGCGTCAAGGAAGTGCGCGTCACGCATCGCCTGACCGATTCTCCCGCCTGCCTGGTGGCCGACGAGCACGGCATGTCGGCCAACATGATGCGCATCCTCAAGGCGGCGGGGCAGAAGTCGCCCGAAGCCAAGCCGATCCTCGAGA